>DBJWYX010000021.1:0-15167 GCA_052360825.1 Candidatus Wunengus sp. YC64 | reverse complement strand
GTGCCGGCAATTAAAGCATATCTTTGATTGTATCCCTTCTGCCTTAAGAAACGGAGAAATTCCCGAAACACTATTCGCGTTAAGCTGAGGAATACGATATTAATAAGCCAGAAATAAAAAAATGTTAACCGGGAGAATTCATACTGACGGAAGAGGAAAGTAAGTGAGATAAAAATCAGCGTGGCAAAGGTAGAGGCCTTACCAATATCTATAACTTCAGAAAACCTGGTAGAAACCCTGCGGGGGCGATACAGACCAAATGTCTTGAAAACGACACTCCACAGAGGAATCATAAAAATCAGGAGTGTTAAGTAGATTTTAAAAGGAGGGATCCCTTTATAGACTGGTATTATGCCGGAGTAAAAGCGTAGATAGTAGGAAAGCGCCCAGGAAACAGACAGGGTAGCCCAATCCATGAGGAGCAACAACGATTCGAAAAATTTGCTGTGTTTCTTCAGCATAGGAATTTGTTGATGTATTTTTTAAACTTTTCTTTAAATATCAGTTTATCAAAACCCTCCGCATGTTTTCTAATCGAAAGCGGGTCAAATAGGTTTTTATTACGTTCGAAAAACTTTACAGCTTCCATTAAAGATTCTGATGTTTGTTCTGCAAAAAACACCCCTGTTGGTGTCTCTGGCTGTTTTTGTTTCGTTCCAGGCGTAAGTTCGGAGTAAGGGTATATTCCACGTACGGTTTCCAGCACGCCTCCCTTAGCAAAGGCAATCACTGGTTTTCCGCATGCCTGCGCCTCGAGAGGGACGATCCCAAAATCTTCCTCTCCCGGAAAGATCAGCGCCTTGCATCCCCTGTAATATTCCCGAAGGGTTTCACTGGATTGCCAACCGATACATTTTACATGCTTTTTTGCCATCTTCCTGATTAGCTCTTCTTCCTGACCCCCTCCAATAATAACCAATGGCAAACCCATCCTTTCAAATGCATTCACCGCAATATCAATTCTTTTATAAGGCGCAAAGGCCGATACAATGAGATAGTAATCACCTTCGCTGTGAGTGTTCGTGGGCGTATAAAGAGAACAATCCACCGGCGGATGAATAACCTCTGCTGTTCTCTTATAATACTTTTTTATCCGATTTGCGACATTGTAGGAGTTTGCCACAAAGTGATCTGCCCGGTTACTGGAGGTAACATCCCACATCCTTAAGTAATGGGCAATTGGGGGCATCAAGAACCTGGAGACGAGTCCCTTTTTCCCGTTGCCAAAATAGGTGTTATAATGTTCCCATACATAGCGCATTGGGGTATGGCAATAACATATATGGATCGTAGCTGAAGAGGTCAGCGCTCCTTTTGCGACACAATGACTGCTGGAAATAATAACGTCATAATCCCTCAAGTCGAAGCTTTCTATTGCCAAAGGAAATAATGGCAGAAAAGAGCGGTAGCGTTTCACGGCGAGGGGTATTTTTTGAAGAAAGGAGGTTTGTATCCTTCTATCCTCGATTATCTTTGAAACAGAACCAGGAATGTGGATTAGCGTAAAAATATCTGCATCCGGAAAGAGTTCACAGAAAATTTCTAAGACTTTCTCTCCTCCCCGCATTCCGGTAAGCCAATCGTGAATAATGGCAATTTTTCTCATATGGAATTTCCGTGTCTTTCGTGTGTAAATTGAATTCCTTACAATTTATTAAGTAAGCATGGACGAATATAGCGCCACATGCTGAAGTCCGATATTATCCCAGGAAAAACTCTTTCCCAATTCTCTGGCGTTATCTGAGATTTTATTCCTCAAACCGGGGTCATGGAACAGTTTTAAAATGGCATCGGACATGGCCTGATAATCGCCGATCGGCGTTAAAATTACATTTTCCCAGTTTTTTAATACCTCAGGAACATTTTCACCCATCGTGGTTACTACGGGGAGACCATGCCGAAGCGCAGTGAGAAATGTTCCCCGCCGCAGAGAAACTCCATCCTTGAATGGCAGAACACAGGCTGTTGCATTCGTAAAATAACGGGATACCTGTTCAGGCGTACAATAGCCGGTAACAGTTATTGCATGTTCAATGCCTGACTTTTTCATAACGCTATGATCATCACCCGAAAGACGGGTTATCATTACCAATTTACATTGTACCCCATGTAAGAGCAATTGTTTAAATGCATGGAACAAAGTAATAACGTCTTTCGACTTTGTGGCAAAACCAAAATAAACGATGTACGGTGTTTCTGCCATGCGCCTGCTTGAAACGGTATTCGAAACCGGCTCAATGTTGGCGCCAATTGGGATGACCGTATATCGTCCTTTGAACCAGGGAAGCCACTTTAAAACGGCTGATGCTTCATGCTGATCAGGGAATATAATCTTATTTGAAAGGAGCAATAAAAAGATCATTCCAATCTTGCGAAACTTATGCGCTATGGTAAACTCATGGATTGTGGCTATTCTACATAATTTGGGAAAGATAAACCAACAAATAAGGGGAAGAAAATTGGGCAACAGAAACCACCGATATCCCCGCGTAGGATACTGGATATGGATTATGTCCGGTTTCATTGCCTTCAGGAATCGAACAAATCGAAATGTATTACACAATCGCCAGGATTTAACGACTTTACATACCGTTATTGAAGGATGAAGGGGCTTGATTTCAGGCAGATCGGTTGTCAGTACACAAACGTTTATCCCTTGCCTGGCTAACTCCTGCGATAGTCTTGCGGTATAATCTCCCACACCGCAGGGATCATCGGGAAAGCTGCCGGTAACCATAGCTACCTTTTTGGGATGCAGTTCTGACGGTTTACTACGAACCTTGCGTTCGGTTGCTGATACCATTATTTTATTTAAAAAAGAGACATAATTTTATTGCCTCGCAGTAGCCCCGAAACTTCTCTTTTGCTGTTCGTGTTCGGCAAGGATATAAGGACAACCACATGAAAATCCGGATCACAGATCGTATAAAAATAGCCACTCTTAACCACAACAGTTGCGCAGGTAAATTTTTATTAAAGTACTGAAATAAACTTCTGTGATAATGAATGATCTTGTTTGCATTATAGTTTTCAAGATGGCTTGACCCGCCGCCGTGCACAATCTTTGCTTCAGGAATAATGTAAACCTCGTATCCGGCTTTTTTTAATCTCAGACAGAGATCGGTCTCCTCAAAGAACAGGAAGAATCGGTTATCAAAGCTCCCTACTTTGTCAAGAGCCTCTTTTCTTAACAAAAGACACGAACCCATTGTCCAATCAACCTTACAAACCTCTGAACGATTGAGATGACTGAGCTTATGTGAACCAAAGAACCGATTTCCAGGGAACAGGCGGTCTAAAAATAAGGACTCGAACCAGATATTTTTGAGATTAGGAAATGTATTTCCGCTGAGTTGTAGCGAACCGTCCGTATTCAGAAGCGTAGGGCCAATAGCGCCTGCTTCAGAATGCCCTTTCATAAAAGTTATAAGGGTATTCGTCATCCCGGGAATAACCTGTGTATCCGGATTAATAAAGAGTACATATTCTGCCTGGCATTCTAAAAGGGCTCTGTTACATGCTTGCGCAAAACCTTCGTTCACGGTATTCCGGACAAGGATAACTTCGGGAAAATTTTCCCTGATCAAGTCGGGTGTTTTATCAATGGAGGCATTATCTACAACTACAATCTTATAACAGAATGAGCTGAGGTCGTTCATGAGACTCTTCAGACAGTTTGAAATCCATTGGGAGGAATTCCATGTTACTATAATAGCCGATATATCTGTCTGCAATGTTGTCATTCGTCGTGATCGAATATGGTGGTGTTTTTGTAGAGGACTTTTGTCGTCTTTTAGCAACATACTTTTTTAGTCAAGGATATTATGATAACTGAGTTTTTTCATGATATCTTTTTCTTTTATCTGTCGATAAATTTCGATTAAGCCCGTATCTTTTATAAAAGCAAATTTTCTATCAGATTTAACCATTTGAGCGGCAGCCAAAATACCTGATTTCTCAACCTGTATATCTATAAATTCAAGAATACGCTGTAAAGTTGTTTCGGGATTTTCCAAAAAAGTTTCATATCGTATATGCAGGATATTTTCCTTGAATTCTCCGTTTAAAGAAAACGCCTTATCAATATATTCCTGCCACAATTGTATACCTTCATGTACGTTTTGCAATCTTAAAGAACTCTGGTAACCAACCTTTCCAATTAACAAAAGCTCTTTGGCTGTTTCTCTCCAGTTTTTCCGGAAAGTTTTTTGAATTTCACCTTCTCTTTTTCTTAAACTTTCCGCCACATCGATTGGATTTCTATAAATGTGCAATAGTTTGGCATCAGGGAATATCTCCTTCCAGAGGTCAATAGTAAACGTATTTCTTGGGTCTTTCCATCCCCACGGGAAGTCCAAGTTTCTGATATCTTTGTATTTTAAAAATTTTTTAAGGCCCAAGTATTCATACCTTCTGAAACCTTTTAAATGAAACTCTAATACCTTAATTACCTTTTTTTTGAATTCGTCATTTATAAAGTTAAAATTTCGTGGATTATCCCACGAGGCATTTGCCTGTCTTAACAGCCATTCGTTTATTTTATAAAAAAACAAAGATTCGTCATTCTCTTCCTTTTTGCTTCCTACAAAGAGTCCGAATTGCTCAAGCAATTTGGAGAGCATCGTAGTGCCAGACCGATGCATACCGAGAATAATTATTGGCGGGTATTTCAAATTCGATCACCAAAAAACTTCGACACCCTGTTAAGAATGACGTCGGCTCTTTTTGACCATGTATTCTCTAAAGCCACATTTATCCTCTTCCTGCTAATCTCAGGGTCATTTTCTTCCAAAGCCTGTTTTAAATATTTAACAAATTCAAATTTATCGGAAGCAACGTAAATCAAATCGGCAAATCGGTCAGCGGGAGAAACCGGTGTGGTCACGATGGGCTTGCCTGTTGCAAGATATTGATATATCTTCATAGAATCATTGCCGCGGGTTTTATAATCGGCTTTTTTAAAACTGATAAGGACATCGAACCCTGCCATGTAATCCGGCACTTCAGTAAATTTCCGTGCGCCAAGATAATGACAATTATTATACCGGCTGGCAATATTGTTGATATGCTTAAACCTTTCTTTGTCAGTGGGACCGATAAGGACAAAGTCAATCTGAGGGCAGCACGAAACTATATATTCGAGCAAATCAAAATCTATAACCCAGAAAAAGTTTCCCACATATCCTGCGACTTTACGGTTGTCTTTTTTCAGAAGTTTACCGGGAGAACTCTTAAAATATTCGTTACAATCAACCCCATTTGGTAAGAACTCGATTTCCTGTTTTGTGTAATCCCTGTATGCATCGCTAACCACAGGAGAATTCGCAAATATCCAATCGCACTGAGAAAGAACGCTTTTATAACTGTTTATGAATGTATTTTTTATCACTTCATTTTTTGCTCTTGCTATTACGTCATCAACCAGGTCTGCGATTAAAATGTCGTGTTTGATAGCATTTATTGCCGCAGGCAGATAATATGACGGCGGATACGCAACAAGAACCACGTTCTTTTTTGATCTGACAAAACTTCTATTTATAAAACCTCCCTGAACCCTTATCAAAAAGTCACTTAATTTCTTAAATAAGGCAAAATTTCCGGCATAAAGGACAAAGATACTGTACACATAAATTTTTCCACCGCAGTCGGCCAAAACAGGTTTGAGCGAAAGAGCCTTTCTAAAATGAAGCCTGAATACCTGTTTAATATTGTTATCCGGGGATCGCCACCATTTTACGATAAGACCCACAAACCCTTTTGCTGTAAAGGGCTCGACATGAAGCACATTTTCAACAGAGTCTCTTTGTGAAAGCTCCAGTAACAAAGCTTCATTTCTACGCTTGTATAAACCCCAATTGTTCATTTGAGACAAGAAAATGAAGGTTACTTTTGTATTCTGTTTTTCCATTGCTGGCTGATATTGTCCTTAAATATCCATAAAATCCTGATCATTGGTCTTGCCATAATGCGCGAAGACAAGAGCGACCGCAACCAATAAGACCATGACGAATTTTGCGTTTATCTAAACAGTCAACCCTCCGACTGTTTTTGTGAATCTAACATGCCACTGCTCGTGCAAAAATTTTTTAATATCCACGTATGCTTTTAGCTTAAATACATGAACGGATAGTAAATATACTAGTATGCCAAAAGGTATCTGCGTGGCTAAATACGCCCAATGTGGCCAAGTATAGGGTAACAATAACCCAAGCGCCCATACGGCAGCAGCCATCATAGATGCAAATGCAAATACACCTGAAAGGTTCCGCATAAGTTCTGAAAAGGACATATTTATCAATCTCTCTGCATATGAAATACTTGGATAGAAGTTTATTATCGAAGCAATGGTGTATCCGATCGCAACGCCAATAACTCCCCAATGAAGTCCTATAACAATGCCTAAAATAACACTTGCTTTAAGAAACAGGCTGACCTTGAATTGCAAGTCTGCCCGACCCTGTGATAAATAAATGTTTCCGTTGAGCGTCCCTATAGATTGTGGAATACCCAACAAACAGAGTATCTGTAAAATAGGAATCATCGCTATCCACTTCTGGCCAAAGACAACCATCACAAAAGGTTTTACCGTGACAAAAAGTCCGAATATCAAGGGAAAGGTAATGAGCGCTATCGTACGCGTTATTTTCAGGTAAAGTTCCTTTACCCTCTGCTTATCTTCCTGGATGAGTGAAAATGAAGGGAACATGACATTCGAAATTACTCGTGATATACTGGTCAATGGAAACATCATAACGGAGTAAGCCCTGCTATATGCCCCCAGCGCATCCATTCCTACAAACCGTCCAACGAGAAGATTATCAACATTGCGCGCCCAGTAATTGAGCGCCTTTGTACCTGCATAACTGGAACTGAATCCAATGAGATTTTTAATTGCCCACCAATGAAATTCAAAACGAGGACGCCACTTACTCAGCTTCCACAAAGAAACAACCTTTGTCATTGAGATAACCACTGTTTGAACAGCCAGACTCCAGACACCAAAGCCATTGTAAGCCATTATTATTGCTATTATGCCGGATATCCCAACGGTAACGATCTCCACAATTGAAAGCGTTCGGAAATCGAGGGATTTAGTCATGAGCGTTTTCTGGACAATACCAAAAGAATTTATTAAAAAATTCGTGGAGATGACTACCGTAAGCAAAACGAGTTGAGGTTCATTATAGAAACCCGCAATAAGGGGGGAACCAGCCATAAAGATGAGCATCAGCAGTAAGCCCGCGCCTGAATTTAACCAGAATACGGTTGACAGGTGTTCCTTGCCGATATTCCGTTTCTGGACCAAAGCGGCACTAAATCCCAGTTCGGCAAATATTCCGGCAAAGCCAGTGATAACGGTAATCATGGTAATGAGACCAAACTCACTCGGTGACAGCAAATGGGCTAGTATAACGCCTATGGAAAACGTAAGCGTCTGCTGGCCAACCTGGCTGACGATATTCCATGCGATCCCGCTGACAGTTTTATGTCTAAAATTTTTCATTCAGTTTGCAAAACTCTTATTCTTGAAATTTGGTATCAACTTAGTTTTTTGAAACACATTATACACACCCCTAAATCCCCTCTTTTTAGAGGGGACTTCAAACCTCCCCTCTATCAAGAGGGGCCGGGGGTGTGTTTCAATGTTTGTTCCCAAGCGGAGTTTTGGAATAAGCATTGATACGAATTTTCAAAAAACTAAAATATTACGAAATTTGTATACATGAATAAAAAGTCGTAGCTACTTATTTGCTCGATTCGCTGTAACCAAATTCTTTCATCCATGTGCTGCAAATTCTCTCAAGGCGCATCAAATTCTCGATTCCAAAAAAATCCTTCCACAAGACATTGCGGTCTCCCCGCGGTTGATATTGAACATCCAGTTTGTCTTTAATATCAACTCTTTCTGTAATACCGAGTTGTTTAGCAAGGTTCGCTATGAATCCATACTTATCGGCCAAAAATTCTTCATATTTTGCAAGAATCATTCGTTCCCGATAAAATACATAATTATCAACCGCCTTGTTCCACTTATGAGCTAATGCTTCAACATAATTCTCAGTCTTATTCCCACCCCACATGCTTGCATCGAGCATTATTCTTTGCGAAGATTTAATTTTAAAAGGCTTCCCGTCAAGTCCAGAAAGATGGCCGGGGACATTGATGCGATTTAAGATACTCCTGATGTTGTCGCGAGGGTCGCGAATAATAAATATGTATCTGGCATTGGGAAACCTCTCAATCACCCGATCAGTAATGAAAGTCATACTCGGCTCTTTGATGAGGTCGGTTGAAAAGTAAAATTTATGGCGTCTCACTAAATTTGCGAAGTCAATCTGCCCGCGCATAATTTTCAACACAACCGGAGACCATAATGGAGGGATATCAATTGTCTTGGATAGGCCGCCAAAGTCGGCCAATAAATGCGCAATAGCCGAGGTGCCAGACTTCTGATTTCCCAACACAACGATAGGGCGTTCATTAACTGCGGCAAACCGGCTCTTTATGTAACAGGCCAGTCGCTTTCTGTATTTTTTTATCTGTATCAATAACTCAGCCATTTACTATAAGCTTATTTTCCCATTCTTTTCTCAAAACTGAAAATATGTTTCAATTAAGCAACCACATTGAATATATACCTATCAGGCTTTTCGTTTTTTCATACTAATCGTTCACGACAACTTCCCAGCTAATAGCTCTTGGTACAACCCTGCCAATCGGTCGTTCAAGGTATCGATATCATAATATTTCTCCACATGCTCCCTCCCTGCGCGTCCCATCTTTGACCAGGTTTCGGGATGCACTAAAAAAAACTCCAGTCTCTCGGCCAGGGCATCAACATCTCCCTCACGCACAAGAAATCCGGATTCTCCATCCTGAATCAACTCTGGTATTCCGCTGTGTTGGGTGCTCAGAACGGGCAACCCTTGTGCTAAAGCTTCCATAAGCGCTACGGGAATTCCCTCTTGTTCTCCGTCTGTGCCCGTAATACTTGGGGCAATCAATATATCTGTATCTTTCAATAATTCCACGATTTCTTCCTGGTTTTTCCATCCAAGAATTTTAACGCTGTCCTGGATATTTAATTCTTTTATCAAGTCTTCCAACTGGATTTTTAACGGACCGTCACCAGCTATCTTGTATTCCAGATTTGGATACCTTCCAAGAATTTTCGCAACTGCCCGAACTGCATATCGAACCCCTTTCTTTTCAACAAGTCGGCAGATCGTGAGCAACCGCACTTTACCATTTTCCTTGTGATTACGGGGGGAACAAAGAAATTTAGAAGTATCAATACCCATCCTGTGCACAAATATTTTTCGCTCATCGCAACCCATCTCAATCAGCGTATTTTTCCATCGCTCACTAATAGGAAGAAATATGTCTCCTTCCCCGAAAAGATTCTTGTAAACATCATCACCGTTTTTTTTTATATAGGATGAAATATCATATCCGTGAAATGTGGTGACAATTTTTCCTTCAATAACCCCGATATTCCTTAAAATGACAGCTAAAATGCCATTCGGTCCAAAATGGCACTGGACAATGTCGTAGACGCCTTTTGCCGGGAAAGCATCAATAGCGCACAATATTTTTACTACAGAAATTTTCCCATAGCTGCTAAATCTCAGAAATTTTAAAAGGGATGTGGGTTTTCTATAATAATTTTTAATTAAAAGACTAACGACGGTTACAGCCCGTAACAATTTATTTGATGGTATATCCCGAAAATAGTGAGTACGATTTAATAAGTTATATTTTGTCACATCTGCGTGCATTTTAGTATTATTTTCCGGATGAATTGCATAGATGTCAACTTCATGCCCGCGATCTATCAAGCCCGTAATTTGATTCAGCACAAAAGTCTGAGATAACATGGGAAATCTGTTAAGGAAAAAGGCAATTTTCATATTTTAGATTTTTATCATCAAACACGGAATAGAGAGGTCTTTGTATCGATGTAATCGTATAAATCTAATGGAGATGCTTTTAATGGAATTTTTAATTGATAACATGGAGTATTTTTAAATATTTCCAGGAACCTTTTGATTGATCTTTCTTTTGTTTCCTCGATCTTAGGAAGCGGGCTGTCCGGCCCGCCGCCATTACATAAGCAAGAGTATTTAAAAAAGGGGTTGATCTCAAATGCCAGTATTTCAGAAGCCATTTGACTGATTAAATCAGAATTGATCTCGTTTATTTCAAAGGTAGTTACATTAGTCCTCACAAAGTTAACGACTTTGTTTATACGAGCGTCTTTACTTATCTTTTCAGTCCCGAAGAATTTCTTCGGATCGACTCTACGGCGAACCGAATCTTCCCCATATCTATACTTTCTATAAAACCAATTTAATTTATCGAAAACACCCCTTCCTTTCATTAATAAGTCATATAGCTCGGCATCATTTTTTATATTATAAGGATAGATTTGAATATATTTAGGGTTAAAGTATACGCGCCCATCGCTGCCTACGATACTGAGATCGTCGGATAAATATCTCCAGCCTTCCTGTTTAAGCATTTGCAGCATTATACCGGTTTTACCAATGCCGCCTGCTGCCACAAATAATATTGCCTTTCCATCCTTTTCTAAACTGCTTGCATGGATAAAACTCGATCCATTTATCAGAAATTTTAATTCCATGACGAAATCAAAAATGTTGTATACAAAATTCTTTGCAAGGGTTTCTTCGATAGTAAAGAAATTCCAATCTCTGAATCGCTCGCGGGTTCTAAAGGTGCGTTTCCTGGGAATGGCAGGATAAACATTCACTTCCAATGGACATTTTTCAAAAATTTTTCCTTTAATCTCAAAGTTTAAAGGAGTATTTTTCAAGGCGAAGTAGCGAGCATTAAAAAAAATATCAGACACAGCGGTCACATTACGGGGAAGTTCAAAGGAACCCTTGTTATTGACAAAAAAACTCACTTCAGGATTTTTCTGCGTTTCCGGATAACCGGACAGTTCCTTCAAAATATTGGTATAAACTTCCCCCTCCCCTGATAATTCAATCGGCACATCTGCAACGATAAACTTCATCCTGTTTTTATTTTTCCCAGCCAAAATTAGTACCGACATACTCATAAAGTCTATGATTATGAGGTGCAAAATAATCAACCAAACGATTTCTCATGACGGCGTCCATTTTGGGATAATATCCAACATTTTGCTTTTTGAAATCCTTTACTGGCAAGCCCAAGAACTGTAGCACCCGGTCAAAAGACGCCTGCGGGTCTTTAAAAAAATCTTCACTTTTTAAAATTAAAATTTGTTCCTTAGTGAAATAATTGTTCAGGCGTTTTAATTGATCTACATAGACACCCTTCAAGAGATACGAATAATGGAGGTAATTAAAACTATAGTGATGCTCATCTTTCATAAATTTATCAAATTCTCCACGGAGCCTCTCTTCCTCCATTTTTATTGCATCCTCAAAAGATAAGGCTTCTCGTTTTTTTCTAACCTCATGGTAATAGTGAGAATAAGCCCTATCAACAGGGTTCCGGAAAAGAACTATCAATTTAACGTGCGGCAGGCTCTCCGAAATCCTTCTGGGGGCATGCGGATGAAAAATATACCCGGGGGTTGCTTCTCCAGTAACGAAATCCCGTTTCTGAATCTGAGTGATGTAATATTTGTAAGGTACTGAGGGAAAATATGTCCTGTACCAATCCATGCCTTTTTGAAAATGATTATTAAAAAAATGAACCTCTTTAACAAAGGCAGGGGCAATGGATGGATGGTTGATTAAATTCCTGTAAAGAGACGATGTGCCGCATTTTTGAGCCCCAACAATAAGAAAATCAGGCAATACTCTCATGTGACGAGTTGAGAACCGAAACATATAGTTGCCTTTTTTGACTATTTCTTTTGCAGTTTCTTTCAGGAACACGGATTTTTCCTCCCAATTTACTCCATAGAATTCTGTTTTTCTCTATTTCGTGAATGACCCATATTTTACCGGAAAATCAAGCATCACCCTGTTTCTCAGCCTGGCGAAAGGCTGTCATGCCACCGCTCATGGTAAAGACCTTTCTGAACCCCGCCTTCAGCAAAATGGCAGCCGCCGTGTGGGCGCGACCTCCACTGCGGCACACCGTGATGATTTCTTTTTCTTTGTACTTTTCTAATTCAGGCAACCGATCTACCACCTGTCCGACAGAGATGTTTATAACACCCTGAATAACACCCAGATCACCCTTAAGCTCCGATGGTTCTCTGACATCGAGTATCATCGTGCCATCTAACCGATTTTCCTTGATACGTCGCCGAACCTCTGCGACAGGAATGGCCGGCACTTGCTGTTCATTGACCCCTGGTGACATTGTTCCCTTTATCTCACAGGCTGGCGCATCTACGGGTATCCACGCAGCCTTGGGATCTCGTGCACAGGCATAATTAGCTTTCAGGACATCTTTCATCCAATCGGCAGCCCCTAATTTCATATCGGTGAGCCATTTGATGTATGCATCTTTCGAACGGCGTTGTAAATTCGGATTGCGTTTCTTTTGTTCCCCCAAACTGGAAGGCTCATGCCCACGATATTCATGGGCAGGATATACAATCAAATGATCAGGCAATTTCATGATTTTCTGCAGAGATTCCCAGTGTTCTCCGGGGTCTCCACCAGGTAAATCTGTACGGCCCGCCCCACCATCATCTAAAAATAATGTATCGCCTGTTAGAATACGATCTGAAAAAACCAAGCACATACTATCCTTGGTATGACCCGGTGTATGCATGACCTTGACAGGCATATCGCTCAGATGACAGTCAAATCCATCCGGGACGTGGAAGGCCACACATCGTACAGGTGATTCCTGATGCATTACGTATACAACGCCCGTCCGGTCGGCCAATGCTCCTGCCCCTGAAATGTGGTCTGCGTGGGTGTGGGTATCCAGCACATGAGTCAGTTTCAGACCCTCATTCTTAATGAAGGTCACATATTCATTCACATGCTCCAGCACGGGGTCTACTACAATCACCTCTTTTGTATTTTCCGAACCAATAAGGTAGGTTTTACAGGAAGCCTTATTTAATTGTTTGAATATCACTCCAGACTCCTTTGAAGTACGGATTTTATCATGATGAAGTTTTCTTCTAACCTCCAATCCATCCTTTTGAGTTGCAGGCTTTACAAGGAGTACAGTAACTACAACCAGCGCCGGTACAAGCCTTTTTACCGGTGTGGACTTGACCTAATCCCTTGCAATCTTCACATCGTTTGGCAGAATCAGAAATTTGTCCCGACCCACCACAGCCATTACATTTTGCACAATAGCTGCAACTCTTGCCATTGCATGGTATTTTGTTATCAGTATGCCATACCCCGCTTCCACAACATTTAAAACACCGCTGACTCGCTTCTGCAGTGGAGATGCAAAGTAATCCGGTAAAGAGACACGACCATGTAAGCAGGTACACCAGCATTTTTAATCTACATCTTTTATTTCTCATCTATTCTCTCCTTCATAAGAAATTTATACTACTAATTGTAATTACTCACCGATGCTTGTCAATGCTTTATTTTGTCACAAGTCCGGCGACTTTATAAACAGGTGCAAACAACCTCTTTGCCTTTTATAGTATTACCCTGTAAAAACTTCTTTTCCCCATTCCCCGTTTTCACGAGGACGAGTTTTATGAGGACAAGTTTGTGTAAGTTTTTAGAAATAGTAATTCTTATTTGACCTTATTACCAATTATTGTGCTTTATTCTTGACATAAATTTTCTATAATATTAGTATAATAAACTTTGGTATGTCCAATAGTTACAACTAAATTCATAAGCCAAATAAATTTATGACGCAAAAGAGAAATAATATTCTCGTTATCGATGATGATAAGCTCATGAGGGTATCATTAAAAAGTCTATTGGAAGAAAATGGATACCTGGTCTATACGGTGTCTAACGGAGACGAGGCCGTTCAAACTCTGGACAAAAACAGCGTGGATTTAATTCTGTTCGATCTGAGACTGTACGATGACAGAGAGCTTTCGTTAGTAAACAAAATTAAAGAAGCGTCGCCGAATACCCTTATACTCATCATGATTGACCAAGGTAAAATTAAGACGGTGATCAATAGCTTGTGTTTAGATACCGTCGACTACATGCTGAAACCTTTCGATCCTGATTATTTAAAGAAAACCGTTGAAAAAGCCCTTTACAAGCAGCAACTGGAAGCGAGCCTTAAAAAGTCCCTGGTAGAGAAGGAGATTATTAACAACATCAATAAAGCCATAGCCGCCAGTTTGGATATACGGGAAGTCTTTCCAAGTATATGCGGCGAATTAAGGAGGGTTATTCCCTTTGATCGTGCCTGTTTAATTATTTCAAATGAACAGGGGCAATGGTTTCAGGTGTTTGCGCTAACAAAAACGTACAACTTTAGTGAGATTAACGAAGGTGGATCTTTTCCGTTGTCCGGTAGTCTGCTTGAAGAGGTTATTAAGACTGGAGAGCCTGTAATAGTCAATAATACGGGAAAAGGCCGTTTTTGGACAGACAATGTATTATATAAAGAAGGACTACACTCGCGATTTGGATTCCCGCTTACCTACAAGGGCAAAGTGCTTGGCGCCATTACCTTTGGCAGCGAAAAGGCAAACAGTTTTAGTGAACACTCCTATTATTATTTCTGGCAAATAGCCCCGCAGCTTGCCATTGCACTTGAAAACACAAAGCTGTTTAGCCGCATTAAAGCCTCGGAAGAACGTTACAAGACATTATTTAATAATGCCGCCGATTCCATGATGATGCTGGATCTTAATGGAAAGATTCTTACCGTAAACCAGCGTGAAGAAGAAATTATCGGTTACAAAATGGAAGAACTTATCGGGAAGTATATTTACGATTTCTTGCCCAGGACGTCCAAGAAATCTATTTTGAAACTTCTGGAGATAACGGTTAACGCAAAAGTCCAAACTACCGAAATCGAAGTTGTCAGTAAAAACCAGCAACTTTTAGTTATGGAATTAGACCTTTCGGTGGTAAAAGAAGAAAACAATGTTTTATATATCTTGGTACACTTCCGGGATATAACGAAAAGAAAAAATCTCGAACTGGAATTGAAAGAAGAGAAAAACAAATTGGATAACATCGTGAGTGAAATAGGCGCTGATCTCCTGGTTATTGACAGGAACAACAAAATATGCTGGGCAA
>DBJWYX010000020.1:0-15209 GCA_052360825.1 Candidatus Wunengus sp. YC64 | reverse complement strand
CAGCGGACCATATTGCAAGGCATACGAGCCAGTTACAGAAGATACCCCTGAAGAATAGCTCCCACCATGGCCCGTTGCTTTTATATGTTGCCACCTTAAGTAAAAATGACTTCCAGGGATCCGGGGCAAAGATACCTGATACAATAATCATAAGCGCAAAAATCATCGACCCGCCCAGGTTGCCTACGTATGTCCAAAACCAACCCAACATAGCATCGCTAAGCGTCACCGTACCCCTCAAGGTACCCTTAAATATCAACAGATTATACCCGGTAAACAACTCGGCTCCACCAATAATTACCAGAGACAACGCAATACCAAATGTTGCACCGGCAACTATTTTACCGATGCCCGGGTTTATTGCCGCTACGGGTGCGGCACAAATAAATGCCAGTATAACTCCAAATCCAATATAAAAACCAGCCAACACAGAAAGCGTCAAGAAACCTGTCAGGCTGTGTTTCATTGCCGTGGCTTTCTTTAAAGACACTGCCGCAATAGCATCTACAGCTCCAGTATATAACATTAATTGTTCTCCTCTAAAATGTTGTTGTGAAGATCATTTTCCAATCAACACACCATTTTACTTGCACCTCATATCTCCTCTCAACTCTGTACTTCTAAACATCCAGCCTCCTTAAAATCTCTTTAATTATTTAACACACCCCCTTTCCTTTTCACTATTAAAAATACTCCATAATTCGGAAAATCCCCTTTTCACACTTTTCTACGATAAGGCAAATTTATCCATGTCCCTGATTTGCTCCAGATTTCGCACCTTATCAGACAATTGCTTCTTTTCCAATGCCTTCTTACCTATATTCACAACGTCACTCAGCAAAAATGGCTTCAGGGCGTAATCATACACACCCCAACGGATTATTTGGTTTTTATCGTATTCATTCGGATTGAAAATCGCCACAATTTCCGCATTGGGATTCGTGAGCTTAATTATCTTCAGCATCTCGAAACCCGCTGGTGACTTTACTTCCAGATCAACAATTATGAGATCATAGACATTTTTATTGAGAAATTCTATCGCTTTTTCCCAATCGGTTCCATCACACGTTTTATATTTCTCCCGCTTAAAGGCGCCCACCAGCAACTTTCGGGTCTTTTCGTGGTCTTCTATAATCAAAATATTTGGCATAAAAATCTTTCATAATCACGGTAATTACTACCTTTACTGATGAGGGAGGCTCCAGGCGCCGGGTGTTTTTGCTTGCTCTTCAAGTTGTTTCTTCAAGGTATCCTTTTCCTTTTCAGCAGTTTCTAAACTATTCATAAGCTCCTTGATCGTATAGTCCTTGTCGCTCATTACCTTCTTTGCCTGGGAGAGCGAGTCTTCTATCTCCCATATCTCCTTTTGCAATCGGGCCTTTTCTTCCTCCAGCCTTGCCTTTGCATCTTCGAGTTTCTTGTTTACAAGCTTTAACTGTTCATCTTGTTCTCTAACAGAACCCGCGACCTTTTCAGCCTCCTCTTTTTGCCGCGTAATGTCAGCGATCATTTTATTCATTTCTTCCATAGAACCAAAAGATTTCATTACCCTTTGCTGCAACTGCTCGTGGAAAGTCTTTTCCCTGATATAGCCCGATTCCTTCATTGCATAATACTTATTAATCATCTTTGTTGCAAACCCAACATTCACAAACAACAATATAAGAATCAGGGTCTTTGCATTGACGGACAAACCCTTAACGCTCTCATTTCCCATAATTTTTTACTCCTCGTTCAGTGTATTCTAATTCAGTTAAATACATACTTTACCTTTCCGTTATATCCCTAAATACACCTTCAATTCTAATCGACTTGCCGTTTTCATCACGCACGAGATTGCACGTCCTTTCAGAGATAAACCGCTCGCCATTTTTTCTCTTGCAATAGGAAGTAAAATCTCTCCATACCCCTTCCTTCTCCAACTTCTCAACTAACTCTTTTCGGTCGTCGGGATTAACATATACATCCTTTACCCGCGTTCCTATAACTTCTTCTGGCGAACTGTAGCCGAGGATCTCTGCCCCTGCCTGATTAATCCAGGTAAATACCCCATCCTCGGCAGGCTCACACTGATATATCCCCTCTTTCAGCGAATTCAGCAGTTGCCGGTGATGTCTTTCTGATTCCTGCAGCTCCTCCTCCAATTTCTTCCGCTCCGTAATATCCCTAAATATCCCTTCTATACGAATAGGTTTACCCTTGTCGTCGGTAACCAGACTGGATGTCCGTTCCGTATAAAAACGCTCGCCGCTCTTCCTCTTACAGAAAGATACAAAACCCTTCCATACGCCCTCTTTTGATAACTTTTCAACCACTTTTTTACGGTCGTCAGGATTTACATAAATATCCTTCACCTTTGTTCCAATCACCTCTTCCGGAGATTTGTAACCAAGTATCTCAGCGCCTGCCTGATTCACCCATGTAAACACTCCATCCACTTCTGGTTCACATTGATAAACGCCTTCTTTGAGTGAATTGAACAACAAACGGTACTTCTTTTCGGATTCGACGATCTCCATCTCCACCTTTTTTCTTTCCGAGATGTCGCGAATCACTCCATAAATAGCAACCGGACCCCCTTTTTCGTCCCTCAGCATATTGCTGGTACGCTCTGCATAGAAACTCTCGCCATTTTTTCTTTTACAAAGAGATACAAATTCCCTCCAGACCCCGTCTTTTTCAAGTTTCTCGCAAAGCCTTCTTCTGTCTTCCGGGTCCACATAAATATTTTTTACCTTTGTCCCAATCACTTCTTCAGGACTGCTATATCCAAGTAATTCAGCGCCCGCCTTGTTAATAAAGGTAAACACACCTTCCACTCCAGGCTCTGATTGATAGATGCCTTCCTTTACAGAGTTAAACAATTCCCTGTATCGTTTCTCTGATGCCGCTATCTCCTTCGTCTTCTCATCCAGGGATTTCGCCATGGCGTTAAAGGAATTTGCCAATACGCCAATCTCATCTTCTCTCTTTATGTCTACTCTTTGAGTTAAATCCCCCGATGCCATCTTCTCAGTTACTTCTTTCAGCTTAATAATCGGCACCGAAGTCTTTCTACCGATAAAGTATGCCACCAGCACTATCGGAAATGCCAGCACCAGCAATATAGAACTTACAATATAATTAAGATTATAGGCGGCCCCATAACCTTCATCCCTGTCAATTTCTGCCATAACGCCCCAATTAAACTCTGGCAGCCACCTCCATACACCCAACACCGTGATACCGCTATAATCTTTATACCCTTTCGCATCAAAGCCATTATTGCCAGCAACACACTGCTTAACTCCAGTAGTCAAATCACCTGTCTCTCTGCTAATCAATTTCAATTCCAATGTGCATCTCTTTTTCACTAACCCCATCTCTTTCAGATGCGCAGCAAATCTTGATTCTGTGATCATGTATCCATCTTTATTCACGAGATACGTCTCGCCTGTTTTCCCCAGCTTAAGACTCAACATCAATTCATTCAACGTACTAACATCGATCCTCAAGGCGACGACACCAATTACAACCCCATCCCTATCTTTCAACGGCGTCGAAACAAACATCGTTGGCATACCAAGTTCCTTCTCTCCGAACTCATTTGCAAGGGGGACCTCAGATGGAATAATACCCGATACAAAGGTATTGCCTTGTACCGCTTGCTTAAAATAATCCATCTCGGAAATATCACTTCCTACGCTTTCTCCAGATGAAGCGGTTGTTATCAATCCCTTATCATTACTAACAAGCACACCCTTTAAAACATACTCACTTTTTACTACTTCAAGATATTGGACTATATCCGCATAATCCTTATCATCTTTTGTGAGCTTTGCACATTTAACCATCAATGGATTATTCGCAACTACACGAGCATTCTTCATCCTTTCGCTTATCCAGGTAGTGACCAATTCCGACTGCTTATGCCCGATACCATCGAGGTTTCGTATCAAAACATCCTGAAGATCTGACTGTATCCTCGGATAGGCCACAATCCTTAGCAAAACAAATGGTATTAACGTAAATATGATCAGTAAGAAAATAAGCCGATTTTTAATCGAGATAAACATTATTTTTCTCCGTAATTTAACAAAATTGTACGTCCAAGTTCATAAATATCAGACCTCTCCGCTGCCGATTACACATTTTTACCACCAATGTGTTGGGTAATCTCTTTTCCCAAGCTTATTGAAAATCACGCCGATTAACAACAGAATAAATGCCCCTAAGATGACCGGATTCAAAATATACATATAGCCGACACCCAAGCCGCCTGTCTGAACAGCCACATACGCGGTTGCACCTGCGGGGGGATGGATCGAATAAGTCACCACCATAAGCACAAGTGCAAGGGAAACACCAAGGGCAATAGACCAAAACGTAGCTCCAAAGAAATCATTTACGGTCACACCGATGCATGCCGCTAAAAAATGCCCCATCAGCACATTCCTCGGCTGCGCAAGCGGCGCCTTATAAGCGCCATATATCAACACAGCACTGGCACCGAACGGCCCTAATAACATCGGACATTTCCAGAGAAAAGCAAGCAATGCTGTAAATCCTACGCCCAAAAGCGCACCCCACAAAGACAGCCACACCTCCCTCGCAGGAATTGCAGGCTGCGGCGCCCTGGGTAACTTCTTTACATACACACGAAACTTATTTATTCCATCCATTATCGGCATTTTTCTCTTCTCCCCATTTGAAGACCCTCTAAAGAACTCTGACACATGAGTTAAATAACCTTCTTTATCTTCTTCTAAATCTTCTTTAACTTCAAACTTAACATCTATAACCTTTTTAACCTCTGTGGTTTTTCTTTTCTTGAACATCAGGCAAAACCCATCCCCTCTTCCTCAATTCCAATAGCAAGATTCACAAAAAACGATCAATGAAGTACAGAAAAGAAATTATCGCCCACATAGGTTTTTACCGTTTTTTTGCTTGCGACCTTATTTAAGGAAAGCAAGGTATAAATTTCACTTCCTGGCCTTTATGTAGTAACGAAAAATATACCAACATCGTCATGGGAGGGAAAATACCACTTATATTTTATGTAAGTGGTATTAAATCAACGTTTTATTAAAACGATTATATTTTCACTTTCATAAATAATCTGCGTCTTATCGGTTTACAAAGACATTCCATTATGCAATAGTGGTTTCAGTATGAAATTAATTATCGACATTATCTGAGATTTCGTGTTGTGATTTAATCCTGTATTTTTTAATCTTCCTCCAAAGTGTCGTTGTGGATATTCCGAGCACTTGAGAAACCTTTGTTTGATTGCCACCGTATTTGTTCAGCGCCTCAATAATGGCATTTTTTTCCTGTTCTGCAAGGGTAGTAACAATAAACGATTTCTTTCTCTCATCATCTAACGGATTCCTGGAAAGCGCCGCAAATTCCTCCACAGGAACCGGAAACGGAAGTTCATCAACATTTATTATCTCGCTTTTAGACAATGCAACAGCTCTTTCTATCATATTCTGCAGTTCCCTAATGTTACCGGGCCAATCGTAATTCATAAATGCGTACATCGCCTCTTCGGAGAACACCCTTTTGCCCTTTTTAAATTTTTCTAAAATTTTCTCTAAAAAATACTCCACTAAAAGCGGTATATCTTCCCTTCGTTCCCTCAAAGGAGGAATATGAATACGTATTACATTGATCCGATAAAACAGATCTTTTCTGAACCTTCCCGATTCTACGGCTTTTTCCAAATTTTCATTCGTAGCGGCAATTATCCTCGTATCCACAAACATCGATTTATTTCCACCGACAGGGCGGATTTCTCCATCCTGCAGAAATCTCAAGAGTTTTACTTGCGTAGAAGGCAACGTCTCCCCGATCTCGTCCAATAAAATTGTCCCCTTTTGTGCCTGCTGAAACAACCCCATTTTATCCCTGATAGCTCCGGTAAAAGCCCCTTTCACGTGTCCAAACAGTTCGCTTTCCTGTAAGTTTTCAGGCAATGCGCCGCAGTTAATCACCACAAATGGGCCGTCTTTTCGGGGACTATTGTAATGAACTGCCCTGGCAATCAATTCTTTCCCTGTCCCACTCTCGCCTGTCACAAGAACTGTGCTCTCCGTACGGCACACATGCGAAGTTATTTTCAGTACTTCTAACATCGCATTTGAATTGCCCACAATACCTTCAAATTTATATTTATCTCTAATTTCCCCTTCAAGGTATCTGACCCTGTCTTTCAGCATCTTCTTTTCAATGGCCTTTTTTGCAGCTTTCAGGATTTCCTGGTGACGGAAAGGTTTGGTTACATAATCATACGCCCCATCCCGAATCGCCTGAACAGCCGTGCTGATGGTACCATAGGCCGTAATTAGCACCACCTCAGTGGATGCATTTGCATTCTTCACTGCTTTGAGCACTTCCAGACCATCCACTTTTTTCATCTTCAGGTCTGTAACAACCAGGTCATATACATTATTACTGTTCAATCTCTGAATAGCCTCTTCTCCGCTTGCAACACCCTCAACCTGATATCCCTCGTCTTTAAATGCAATCACGAGTGATTCTCTCATGGCATCCTGATCTTCCACAACAAGAATTTTACCGTCTTCCATATGCTTGATTATCCCACTAAAAGGTTACTCTAAACTGCTAATTTTTCGTTTCCAACAGGTAATTTGATATAAAATGTCGTCCCTTTCTCTTCTTTGCTTTTAATATCAACCGTTCCTCCGTGGTCATCGATAATACGCTGAACCATTGGAAGTCCCAAACCGGTTCCTTCTGATTTCGTAGTATAAAAAGGTTCAAATATCTTGTCCAACTCATGGGCTGGTATGCCTAACCCAGTATCTGATATCACGATTTCTACCGCGTCCCTTAAAAACAAAGTTGCTTTTCTAGCCATTATCCTGATCTGTCCGCCGTCAGGCATGGCATCCAAAGAATTTACAAATAGGTTCCACAATACCTGGTGGATTAAATCCGTATCAATGTAAACTTTTGGCAATATGCTCTCGTAGGTTTCCTTTATTTCTATCTTGTCCGTAAACCGGTTATCTTGCTCTAACAGGAAAATGGTATTTTTAATCACTTCACGAATGTCATGTAAAGAGAAGTATGGTTCTCGCGGATGGGCAAAAGTCAGGAAATCTTTGATAATCCTGTCCAGTCTCTCAGACTGTCCTACAATCATCTCTAATAAATCCTTATCCTGACCTGTCAATTTTAAATGAGTATCCAAAATTCCTACGGAATTGCATATCGCCCCCAGGGGATTTCGTATCTCATGGGCAATCGCCGCGGCAAGCTCGCCCATCGAGGCCAATTTTTCTGACCGACGCACCTGCTCCTCCATCTTCTTTCTTTCCGTAACATCCCGCACAAATGCCCTCGCACAGATACATTCCCCTGTTTTATTATTATAAAGAGCAGTTCCATTGATTTCGACGTTGATTTCCTTTCCCGATTTTGTCAGAAACACTGTTTCTAATTCACTGCTTCCTGTCACTATAATATGTTTAAAATGTCTCTTTATTTCCTCTCTATGATCATTCGGGACAATATCCTCAAGCATCATCTGTCTCATTTCTTCCAGGGAATATCCTAATTTATTTAACTCCGTCTTATTTACGTTAATAAACTTTCTTTCGGGACTGATCTCGTGAATCATTTCGGGTGCATTTTCTACCAAATCCCTGTATTTTTTTTCTGACTCCCGTATGGATACAAAAAGCCTCGTATTTTCGATTGCGATGGCTAATTGTGGCGTAATTTGATTCAACAAATCAAAATGTATTTCTGTAAAAGCATTCTTCTTTTTGCTCCCCAGTGTAATAGTTCCAATTGGGGTTCCTTTTGAATTCAAAGGAAAGCAGAGATAAGAGCATATCCCTTTTTTGTATAATTCCTGGTCGATCGGATACTTCCCGCCAAGCGTATCTGTGACAAGCACAGGTCCACCACTTTTAACAGCTAAACTCTGCGCCAGTGCATGAAATGGGTACTGGCCGGTATTCAGCCAATCCATCGATAATACTCCATCAACAATATTGGAATCCTCGGTAATTTCTGCGCCATCTATGAGACACGCCACGCCTAACCAGGTAAAATCGACGATACGTTTCAACTCCAGATAAATATTTTTGTAAACTTCTTTAATGTCCAGACCTGAGGCAATCAACTTATTAACATTATTTACAATCTCCTTTTCCAGCGCCACCAGCTTCTCTTTCGTGATATCTTTTGATATTACTACAAAACCAATGGGGCGGCCATTTTCATCGCGTCGTGATGTAAAAGTAACATGCACTGGAAAGACCTCGCCGTTCTTTCTTCTTCTCACGACTTCTCCTTCGTATCGACCTGTCCTGCGCGCCACCTCTAAGATGTGATCCACCTTTTTCGACCTCACATCTTCTTCTATGTGAAGAATCCGGACGTTGGCATTTCCAACCACTTCTTCAGGACTATAGCCATACATGAGACTCGCCCCTTTATTGAATGCAAGGATATTGCCGTTCAAATCTTCTGCAATAATCGAATATTCGGTAGAACCTGCCAGGATACTATTCAAAAAATTCGTCGTCGACTGTAATTCAAGGGTTCTTTCTCTTACAATATTCTCAAGATTTGTCGTATATCTTGTTAATTTAATCGTTTTTTCTTCAAGAGATTCTGCCATCACATTGAACGCCTTAGCCAGCCCGCTAATCTCGTCACTCTTGCCGCTATCTTTTACCCGCTGACCCAAATCGCCGCCGGTAATCTTTTTTGTTGCATCGGTTATATTTAAGATCGGGGCAGAAATCCTTCTTCCAAAATAAAATGCAACCAGTATTAAAGGGAATGCCAATAACAATAGCGCAGAAAGAACAAACTTTTTCAAACTGTGAGCCGCCCCGTACCCTTCGCGGATATCAATCTGCGCTAATAAACCACAATCATACTCTGGAACCCAACACCATGCGCCCAGGACTTTATTCCCGTCGTAATTTATATATCCTTCCGCATTGTATCCGTCTTTACCACTCAGGCATTTTTGAGCGCCATTGGTAAGCTTTCCTGTGTGTGGATTTATTACCCTCAACTCTAATGTCGTCCTGTGCTGAATTATGCCTTTCTTTCTTAGCTCATCTGCAAACCGCGACTCCGTAAGCATAATACCTTCCCTGTTAACGAGAAACGTTTCTCCTGTCTTTCCCAATTTTGCACTCTTCATAATTGTACTAAGATGCACTGTATCCATTCTCAGAATGACTGCTCCAACGATAAAACTGTCGGTATCTATCAGTGGAGCGGATATAAACATTATCGGAGATTCAGCGTCACCTTTTTTGTTTTCTCCTTCATTCCGGACAAAATACTGTATCCGTGATATAAAAACATGTCCATTCAACGCCTCTCTGCAATAATCACGGCTTATAAGATTGGAACCAACCCATTCCTTTCCGGTAGCCACAAGTACCGTTCCCTCCCGGGAAGTAATATACACGTCCTCATATTTATGTTCCGCTCTGAGCATTTCGATATAATCATTCAACTTTAAAAAATTATTAACCTTTTCATTTATGCTTTGTCCCAGCACAGCAGAGATGTTTCTACTGACGACCTTTGCGTCATGCTTTCTTTCATCAAACCACATTTTTACAATCTCGGTCTGTTTTTGTTTCACGCCCTCCAGGTTACTTATCAAAGCCTCTTCCAAATCCTTTTGCGCCTTGGGAAATGCCATAAAACGCAACAACAATAATGGCGTAAACGAGCATAATAGCAGGATCAGTATTAACCTGTTTTTAATTGATTTGAATGATAACATTTTCTTTATCATTTTACTTAGTCAAGCTGGAAATTATTTTATGCGTGCAATATAAAGCAATCCATCTGCTAAAGAATAATTATAGGGGAAGGGGCATAGTTCCTGACTTAATCGTTCAATCATATAATGATACATCTCCCCGGCTTCTTCCGGGGACATCCCTTGCTCCACCTCAAAGAAATAACCCAATCCCAGGTCTTCCCCCCTGGGAGACATGATACTTCTTAGCCCATATTCTGAAGGACTGTGGGTAACCGGAGAATCTTTTTCCATTCCAAAAAGGGAAGGCAAACAGGAAAAGCCCAAAGAATTCAGATACTCTTTATGAAGCACAAAATCAAGCGTCTCTAAAGCCTCTTTTTCTGTTTCTGTTGGAAACCCGACGATTATATAGAGATGAAATGCAATACCCACTTTCAGGCATGTGTCCAGCACCCTTTTTACGATATCGGTCTTTATCCCCTTTTTCATTAAATCCAGTACACGCTGATTATATGATTCCAAACCAAACACCAGCTTTTGACATCCTGATGCGTGTATCTTTTCCAACAAATCGTCATCGAGAGAATTCTCAAATCGCACCCCACCCATCCATTTTATATCCCATCGCTTTTCCAACAGACCTTGAGATATCTCCCTCAATTTATTGATTGGAACGGATTCGTCCGTAAAGAAGAAATACGGCGTATGGTATTTTTGAGACAGTGTCCAGATATCTTCCATAAGTAATTCCGTCCGACGCAAGCGAAAACTCCTGTGGTCAAGATGCAGATTACAAAAGGAACATTTCGAATAATAACACCCCCTCGATGTCTGAACGGGCAAAACGGAGGCAGGCGTGTGGTAAAGTTTTAAAGGGAAACCGTCAAAATCAGGCGTTGGCAGTTTGTTTAAATCTTCCGTATAAAACGGTTCATTGATCTTTGTAACACCGTTCTCACGATAAATCAGATTAGGCACCTTTTTAAAATCCCTCTTGCCATCCAGTTGTCCAATTAGTTCAAGCAGGGCATGTTCTCCCTCAAAAACAATAAAGCTATCCACCACCGAAAACAGACCATCTACTTTTTTTATATTTTCAATAAGCTTTGTAAAAACACTCCCGCCTACGGTAATATGGATTTCTTTGTGCTGATTCTTTATTAATTTTGCAAGAGTTAGTCCCGGAATGATCTGTGAAGTATTGGTAATGGAAATACCCACCACATTTGGCGAAAACTCCAGGATGGAAGAAAGAATGTGCTTCTTATAAAGGTTGAGGAAGATGTTTTCCTCCTCATCGTCCAGCGCCTTAAAAATATCCTGGGATGAATACACAGAATACCGCACGTCGTTGCTGACCGACGTCATTGATGAAGGATAATACAGCGCAGACATATTTCTCAGGGCTTCATTGATGATATGAACGCTCTCCATGTACTTTTCAAGGTCATAAAAACCCTCTGACCTCAAGGTGTTTTTCGCCGTTTCCACCTTATCCATTAATGCAGGGATCGCTTCTACGGCGTCAACCATGGTCTGGTATTTTTCTGTAGAGACGCCCCGGCGGGGCGTCTCTATGGAACCATCCATGTACTTTAATTTATCAATGATCCTTTGGTAAAACTCACTGCATTCCTTTTTGGTGAGGAGTATATCCAGCAACTCAATATTCAAATCTCTCTGTCTAACTTCGGGAATACCGTGCTGTCTTAAAAATGCAGTTAAGGATGGCAGGCTGAGATAGGGCTGCGAAGGGTGCCAGGATGGGGGAAACAACAACAATACCTTCATTCTCTCACCTTTTTTTCTCCGCCTCCGCTTTCCCAATAGATTTCACCTTCGGCGGCATGATCGAATCCAGATGCAATGCCTCCCTGCCTGCAAGGACGTCCATTTGCTTCTGCGCCTGTATCTTCACCGGTAAACCATATATCTTAATGAATCCCAGGGATGCGGCGTGGTCAAAGGTATCCTCCTTCTGATAGGTAGCAAGTTTTTCACTATACAGCGATAAGGGCGATTTCCGGCCAACTACGGTGCATGTCCCTTTCGATAATCTTATACGGACTGTCCCTGTTATAATCCGCTGACTGCTCAACACGTATGCTACCAAATCCTGATGGAAAGCGGAAAACCAAAGCCCATTATAAATCAGGTCGGCATAGTGGGCAGATACAATGTCCTTAAAACGCAGGGCATCTTTTGTCATAATCATACCTTCGAGCGCTTTATGGGCTGTATGCAATATAATCGCAGCAGGGGCTTCATAAATTTCTCTGGATTTAATACCTACAAGCCGGTTCTCCAGATGGTCAATCCGGCCAACACCATGCTTACCGCCCCGTGCATTCAATGTATTGATAAGGGTAACCCCGTCCATCTCCTCATCATTAAGAGCCACAGGGATACCCCTTTCAAAATGAATCTCCAGATATTCGGGTGCGTCCGGGGCTTCTTTTGCATTTTTTGTCCATTTATAAACTTCCTCCGGCGGCTCAGCCCAGGGGTCTTCCAGCACGCCGCATTCAATACTTCTCCCCCAGAGATTTTCATCCGTACTATAAGGACTCTTTATCTTCGCCTCTACAGGAATATTGTGCTCTTCGGCATACCTGATCTCTTCATCACGCGTCATTTTCCATTCCCGTACAGGGGCGATAATCTGTAATTTTGGATTTAAAACCTGGAGGGACACGTCCAGACGTACCTGGTCATTTCCTTTTCCGGTACAGCCGTGAGCAACGGCATCCGCCTTCTCCTCATGCGCTACATCTGCCAGTAATTTTGCAATCAGCGGCCTGCCCAACGCCGTAGCCAGCGGGTAAACACCTTCGTACAATGCCCCTGATTGCAAGGCAGGAAATATAAAATATTTAACAAAGGTATCTTTTGCATCAATGACAATCGCCTTTTTAGCCCCTGTCTTTAACGCCTTTTCACGGATAGCATCCAAATCTTTCACTGCGCCAAGATCGATCGTAACCGTAACAACGTCCATATTGTATTTTTCAGGAATCCACTTGATTGCCACCGAGGTGTCCAAACCACCTGAGTAAGCCAGCACCACTTTTTTCCGCTGTTCAGACATGAATATAAATCTCCCAATATTGATTTTCTAATAACTCATTCACCGCAGAGGCGCAGAGACACAGAGAAAACTATAGATTGTTTACCATTCGCTTAATACCGTCTTTAAGCACAGGAACGTTAAAATTGATAAGTAATCCTACACGAAGATTTTTCATCTTCAGATAAGTTAGCAACTGGGCTTCATGAATCGGCAGAAGGCATTCGACAGTTTTTAATTCAACAATCACAGCATCCTCCACAATCAAGTCTAGTCGGTAACCGCAATCAAGACGTTCCTCTTTATACAAAACCGGCAAATCAACTTGCCTCTGAAAATGCAATCCCGCCCTGGATAATTCATAACATAGACACTCTTCATACGCTGATTCCAGGAGTCCAGGCCCCAGCGTCTTATGGATCTCGATAGCGGCACCAATAATCTTTTCGGTAACCTGATTTAGATACATTCTCTCCGCGCCTCTGCGTCTCTGCGGTGAACGTTTGTCCCATAATGACACCATTTCAAAATGAAATTATATCAAACAGGGTGTAATAATCAAATGATTTTAACGTATGAACTATAAATGGGTAATTACGGAGTTTTATACCCAATCTCTAAACATACATTCCTCTAATCAAAATCTCAACTGCTTCCAAATACCATTGAATTTTCCACCCTTTTCTGATACTATTTTTCTACCTTTGTATGCACATGGAATTTAATCATTTTCGTGTCTTTCGTGGGCAAAATAAAATTCTCGATCTTAAATTTATTACAAAACAATTTCCAAAAAATACCTAAATGTCACTAGAAGAATTCAATTCGTCAAACTTTTTTAGTAAGTCACGTACCCACGTCTTGCTATTCATTGCGACTTTTTTAACAACCTATTATGTCAATGGGCTGTGGTATTCGATCACCATTATGATAATCCTTCTCTCCCATGAGCTGGGACACTTTTTCATGTGCCGTAAATATCACGTCGCCGCTACTATGCCCTATTTCCTGCCGCTCCCGCTTCCACCTTTTGGCACATTTGGCGCTGTGATCAAGATGAAGGGGATTATACCTGACAAAAAGGCCTTGTTTGATATTGGCGCTGCCGGCCCGCTGATGGGGCTTTTCTTTGCCATCCCCGCTATCATCATCGGCTTAAATCTCTCCGACGTGCGTCCTGTACCCGCAGATGCCTCACAATACTTAGGGCTTGGAGAACCGATTCTGTTCTCGTTTATTTCCAAGCTTGTATTTGGCACACTCCCCGAAGGGATGGATATCTACCTCCACCCCATTGCCTTTGCAGGCTGGGCAGGATTATTCGTTACGGCGCTTAATCTTTTACCCATCGGACAGCTCGACGGCGGTCACATCATGTATGCCTTGCTGGGCAGGAAAAGCAGTATTGTGTATCGCATAGGTATCTTCATTTTCTGTGTAATCGCTATATTCATGTACCCAGGCTGGATGGTCTTTGCCATATTGCTCCTGCTTTTTGGATTCCGACACCCCGCCCCGACAGATGAATTTACCACACTTGACCGCAAGCGCAAGATACTTGGCATTATTCTATTTATCATATTTCTCATATCCTTTACCCCCGTGCCACTGAGATTTTAATTCAATAGAACCTTAGCCACAGAGGGCACAGAAGTCACAGAGATGTATATGGACCTGCAAACCGAAAAGATTATATCGGCAGCCATAGAAGTTCATCGTATTTTGGGAAATGGCTTATTAGAATCAATCTATGAAGAAGCGCCTTGTTATGAATTTTCTCTCAGAGGTATTCCATTTGAGCGGCAGAAGGAACTGGATGTAGTCTATAAAGACAAACTCATCAAAGGACAAAGACTCGATCTTTTGGTATTTGGAGAAGTAGTAGTTGAGATTAAATCTGTGCGCAAGTTAGAAGACGTCTTTACAGCACAAACACTCTCGTATCTTAAAAGTATGAAACTTAAGCGGGCCTTATTGATTAATTTTGGTGAAAGTAGGTTAGTTGATGGAATTAAAAGAATTTCATTGTAACTCTGTGTTTACTGTGCCCTCTGTGGCTAATCGGTTATTTATAATTCTATGAAAACAAAAGTCGTTATCGCCATGAGCGGCGGCGTTGACAGCAGCGTCGCCGCACACCTGCTCGTAGAACAAGGCTATGAAGTTATCGGATTGTTCATGCGTTTAGGCATTGACAAACTCGATGCAATAACCAAGACAAAGGTCTGCTGCAGCCTGGAAGATGCAAACGACGCCCGCAGCGTGGCAGACCAACTAGGCATCCAGTTCCACGTCCTGAACTTCAGGGAAGCCTTCGACCGCATCATTGACGCATTTTGCACGGAATACCTCAACGGCAGGACGCCTAACCCGTGTATCGTATGC
>DBJWYX010000019.1:0-15254 GCA_052360825.1 Candidatus Wunengus sp. YC64 | reverse complement strand
GCTGTATCTTCTCTCTTTTTTAACTTTGCCAGCGATGGGTGCATTTGTTCAAACGTGATAAAATAATCCTTTTCAACAGCCTCAGCCATCAGGCTTTCTAAAGAAACAGGCAGTTTCGGAGTTGTATTTCCCAGCCAGCGTTTTTCTTCATACTTTGCAATCCCTTCATGGAGCCAGATGGGCACGCGATTGTACGTCTTTTTCATTATTACGTAATGTACATACTCATGGGTAAGCGTATCGAGCCATTGATACCCTCTCGGCTGGAGGCGTGGACTTGTGATAATTACACGATTAAATAAACAGATTGCTACGGTTCCGGAGGTTTCTATTTCTTCTTTGGTAAGTGTCGAAATGGTACAAAAGCTTTCTGCGTCAGGAAATACTTCAACAAGGATAGGTTCTTTCGGAAAATAATTAAGGTCGTTCCCAATCGCATGATAAGCCTTTTCAAGGGTATTTAAGGCATAATCGACCAGTATAGCATCCTTATCTTCCGCATAGCGAAATAAGAAGTGCTCAGTTTTAACCTCTTTAAACTTATTCGTAGTTTGATAAATCTTATCTACAAAGTCATAAAATTCTTTGGCATTCTGTGCAATGCCCGGCTCTTTTTGTGCCTCTTTTAAAAAAGATAACGATTCCTTGTAATTTCCTTCATAAAAGCGCACTTCGCCTGCAAAAAAACACACATAAGGATTTTCTGCCGCAGTTGAAAGCAGTTTATTGGCAATAGCAGAAGCCTCGCCGATTTGCCACGTCTTTAAACACTCCTCACCGTAAGCTATTTCACCCACAACGTCAAAGAATTTTTCTTCATGTTGTGCGTGTACCTCACCCGCAAATAATGTGAGGATTGGCAAGAGAAATACGAGTGTAATAAAGAGTCTTTTCATTTTATTCTAACCCGAACGCGCCAGTTTTTCGTGTTGTCTGCGCCATAAATTCTTTTGCCGTTTTTTATCAAAGCAGTGAATTATATTTAGACAATCTATTCGTCAGCCCTTCCCATTCAAGGTAGTCTGTCTCAACACTATAACTATACGAATCGGGAATTTTCCCACTATTAAATTTATTTTTGAATGCTTCAAAAGACGAATGATATTTACCCTCTAAGTTTTTTATCTCTGCATTAATTTTTTCTATTCTATGTTCGATAGCATCTTTTAATAGTTCAAGTATCGCAATCTCTATGCGTGGCTCGCCTGTTATTTCTATAAGTGTTTTTGATATGTTTGTTGCAATTGTCATTTTACACCTCCGATTTCTTTGTTAACGCAATCAATCATTATACCTTTTGACTTTGAATTCTATCTTTTTCCCTCAACAATTGCAATCTCCTCCGAGGTCAGGTTATAGAGTTCATAGACAAGCAGGTCAATCTGTTTTCCCAAATTGCTGACTTTGGCTTGTTTATCAGGATTGTGCAGATAATCCTCGTCTTTCGTAATGGCCATGTCCTCACGGAAGTGGGGAAAGGATGTATCGTTGAACATTTCCATTCAGAATTTGTCAATTTGAAAGATTCCGGCCTCTTAGATATTTTTTGATGACCTTTTTATCCGTATGCCTTCCGGTGTAATAATAACCAGATTTCCTTTTATATCTTCCTCTTTGATAGACTGATAATATTTTTGAATATTGTGAGTGTTTCATCAACAGGTCTTTTATAAATTTTAGCAACAACAATTCCACCGCATCTTTCTGGTGGAAATCTGAATATTCTTGTGAAGTCTTTATCCATGGTAATAATGACCATATTCCCATTACACGCCTTCTCATATACCTCATCGTCAGAAATACCGGAAAGACCACTATCCCGGATGCTCAGAATCTCATTTCCGAGAGACCTTAAATAGTCAATAATTGGTTCAAAGAGATTTTCATTGGCAAAAATCTTCACGCCGTAACCCCGGATTCTTCATCAGCAAGAACTGCCGCATAATTCAGGCATGCCCTAATATCTTTATCAGTAATGTTGGGATATGCCTTTTTTACACCATCAAAATCTTCTCCAGCGGCAAGAAGGTCGAGTATTATATGTACGGGTATTCTTGTGCCTTTAATACAGGGTTTCCCACTGCATATCTTTGGATCAATCACTATTCTCTCAATTGCCGTATTCATTTTACACAACTCCTCTCTATTTTTAAAACGTGCATTCAATACTCTAATTACTTTTCTTATTATAACAAACCCACTAGCTGCTTTCTCAAATTGATTTTGAGACACTTGTGGACTGTATGCATCTTTTCCCCTCCACAATCGCAATCTCCTCTGGCGTGAGGTCGTAGAGTTTGTAAACCATCTGGTCAATCTGTTTTTCCAAATCGTGGACTTTGGCTTGTTTATCAGGGTTTTGTAAATAATCCTCGTCTTTCGTGATGGCGCGAATGTGCTATCGAACGTGTCCCTTCAGATATAATTTATCAATTCGAAAGATTCAACCCCTTAGTCCCTTGTGCCGTGCCGATCTCATTTATAGGGTAAAAGAAGGATGTTTAGTGGTTGAGGCTTTATCAAAGAGCGAGCGTTGATATACTTCCTCTTGCACTTTTCCATATTTTGCAAAAAAGGCATCCCACTTTTCTCGAGTCATATAGTGCGAAATATCATCCGGCAGATAAGTAAGAAGCTTGCGACCTTTTTCAAATCCAAGATGTTCAGCTATTTTGAAAAGATTGATACGCATTAGCGTATCTTTAGTGTATGGCCGTTTAGCATCAATGAAGGCAATTGCTCTAAGTAAATCTTGAGTATATGAACTATTAAGGATTGCTAAGACAATTAATGCCTCTGATATGTCATCAAAGCCCAGGAAATAACAGGTATCATCCAGCATCACGGGCTTATTGTTAAAAGGTAAAATTAGTGAGAAAATTGGTTTTTTGTATAATCCAGAAATTGCTATTTTGTACGACTTAAAAGAATATTCTCCAATCCCAAAAATTGCAAATAACGGTTTTCCTTTATAAATGCTTGACTTTCTCTCTGAGAAAAGACAGATATTTGCTGTGAGGTATCCATGAATGTTTGGGTATTTATCTGCAAGATAACTTGTATCCTCTCCCACCCTCTTCTGAGTCAATATAATATATTTTCTGGGCATTGAGATTAAAGGGGATTGAATGTCTGAGCTTTTCGCTAAGCCGAAAATTAAATCATCTTCTAACGTAAGCTCTTCATTGAAACCGTTGATATATTTATTATTCACCATCTTAAGCTCAAGTATTTTAGAACAATCGTGTTTTACCCCTTGTCGCCAAATAAAAGGGCAGTGCCCGTCAAAGGCTTTACTTTTCTGATAAAGAGCGACGTCAGATACAAATTTACGGTCAACCCAACCAAATTCACTTTCAACTAAATCTGGTGAGTCAAGAGAGGATATTTTACATATATATTGATGCGAACTTCTTCCAAATTTGCATTTGAATAGAGACGCTTCGACTGATGCGTTGAAATATGTCTTTGCATCAAATTTTAAAGCAACCATATCAAAAATTTCATAATTCGTTTTTGGAAGGTCTTGTATTAAATTTTTAATGACGGAATTCTTTGCCAGCATTGCCATATATCCATTATGTTTCGCAAATGAATTTAGCATCATTAATATGATATATTCCCCTATATCAAAATTCCCTTTCCCTGTGATAGCCTCAAGTCCATTATAAGATTTGAAATTGCTCTTTGTTGGCAGGTTGCTTGAGTTCAAAATACTCAACTCCGAATTGGTAATCCAGGGTGGATTGCCAAGTACAAGCACATTTTCTTGTGCTACCATTTTTTCTAAAAGTTTAAAATCATATCTAAAAATATCATCGCAGTATAGAAAAATCATGGGCTTGTTTAAACATGGATTTTCAACAAACAATTCTAGTATTGCGAATTTTGCAAACCATAAATAAGATTCATAGATTTCAACACCATAAACCTGTTTCAGTTTTGGAAATGTTTTGAGAGCTGATAAAATAAAGGAACCTTTACCGAAGGTAGGTTCTACAACGATTTCAGGAGGAAAGCTTTCTTTCAAAAGAATACTGCATATTAAGTCGCTTAGTATACTTGGTGTTTGAAAGTCGCCATATTCTCTTCTTTCTATGGTTTCAGAAACTATGTGTCTGGGTTCAAGAAACTCCAAGAAGGTTGTAAAATCGTGCTCATTTCCGAAAAAATCATTGATTCCACAAAGCTGAATAAGAGAATTATTTGCTTCATGGAAAGTCTGAATCTGACGAAAATAGCTTCTTAAGAAGTCAATGGTTGAAAGCTTTAAATTCTGTAAGGCTTTTTTCATGTTTTGTTCACTATACGGATTATTCCTTCAACGCTTTCGGTAAGTTTAACTATGCGTCCATACTGCAATCGCCACTGCAAAGCGTTAGAAATTGTTAGGTAACCTTGTACAGGCTTATTGCGCAATATCTCTTCGGCTAAATCGCGCATTGTTATTTCATCTGCTGGAAGATTTCTGTCCGCGAGATAAGCAATTATATCGTCTGAATTGGCATTGTTGTCAAGCATCTGACGTATTGTTTTTGTTATTTGGAAGTCAGCAGTTCTGTGTTTGTGGATAAACGAACAACTGACAAAATTGAGCCGTGCAACCTTTTTCGTGGGGTCATCAATCTTCTCGTATACAAAGAGCAATAAATTATAACCCAGCCCATATATTTTTTGTTTCGCACTCTTAAAGGGACATGATGATTGTGGCTGTTCAATTGAGGTTACTTTGATATCAGTACTGATATCATCGGAAGGCATATCAATTCCATTTGCTGAGGAACCAATAAAGACATCGTAATTTTTCTCAAGATAGTCTGTAAATTTATGTTCTATGAATGTGCCAACAGCCTTGCCATCTGTTACTCCAAACAACTCTTTGTTACCAAAGTTGGATTCTCTTTCACAAAAAGCCTTTGCTTCTTTAATTAATGTTTCGATAGTCAGTTTTGGTTTCATTTAGTTTTCCTGGAGTTATAGGTGTATTGTTTTTTCACCTAATCCACCAATCTCTGATAATAGTCTTTGTTCAGGTCTTTGTATTTTTCCGGTAAACCTTCTTTTAAGGCGTCGAGGATGTCTTGCCTGAATTCCTTGGGCACCTTGTAAGCCTCTTCTGAAGGTATTTCGACTTTTTCGGTAGAAGCGCCAAACTGGCCTTCGTCCATCCGGCCGTGGAAAGGCCTTTGCATGGGCATCGGGATACCGGCTCCCATCATTCCTTTTGCAATGCGTTCCTTTGCCATCTCCATGCCCTTCTTTGCCTCGGCAAGGCGGTAGAGCGATTCCCTTTCATCAATCACGGCGCCCTGTGCATCGTTTTTATCCAGTTTTTCCTTTGCTTCGCCCATAGATTTTGACGCCAGGTCTAGTTGTCTGTCAGCCTGCTCGTCCATAAATGGATTCTGATCAGAAAGCTTATCCGCCGTCTCCGTTATTTCTTCAGTATCTTCCTGCAGTTCCTTTTGTTTCTCGGCATACTTTTGCATGGTATCTTTGTCTTCCTGCGTCAAACTGGCGACCTGCTGTTCTTCGAGGGATTTCATCATGGATTCAAGGTCTTTCATGATCTGCTGATTCTGATTCGCAGCGTCCTGGACATTTTCAGCAACCTCTAAATCTTTTTCAGGCACTTCCTCTTTTTTGGCAACTTTTTTTTGTTCCAGGGTATTTTGCATGCGGCTATTCCACTGGTTCAGGTTTTGTGACATTTCTTTAGACAAATTCAATGATTCCTTTGCATCCCATCCCTTGAGCATTTCTTCTAAATGCGAAAGGGTTTCTTCCGTCTGCGGCAGTTCCCGCGACATGTTGAGGAAATCTCTCTGCATGGGGTCTTTGTTGATTTCCCGATTCAGCTCGGCGTTTCTTCTGGACAGATCAACCAATTTGTTAGATTCCTTTTGAAATTCACTAACCTCTTCGTCTCCGCCAAATAATTCACTAAAACGACTCGCCATTGCCTCTCTGTCTTCCGCCATGCGTTTTAAGTCGCGGTTCACACGGAGATATTCTTGTAATAATTCGTTTTTCGCAAGTGTTTCCTTCGTTTCTGAAAGGTCTTTTTTTATTGTTTCTACCCTTTTTTCCTGTTTTTCGAAAAATGATTTAAAGGTTTCATTGGTAGATTCTGAAGTGCGTTTTTGAATGTCTTTCTTCAGTTTATAGGTATTTTCGGTAAGTTCTCTCTGTTTACTTTCCAATTCAGATATTTTATCCGTTAATTGGTTTGCGTCATTCAGCATATTGGAATAGGATGAGTCTGCAAATTTTTGGCCGGAAGATTTCATCTGATCCATCATTCCCTGGAGGGCAGAAAGCAGCTTCTGTGCCGCCTCCAGGGCTGCATTTAAATCCCCTTTATCGAATGCATCCTTCATGGCGCTCAACTCTTTCATAATGTCGTTTTGTTCGATATTTTTAAGGGCGTCTGCATTTAAAAATTCATCCATGTGCTCACCCTCTGCCATTTTCATAAGCTTTTCCATCATCTGCTGGATAGTTTCTTCGATGTGCTTGAGTTCCGAAAGTACCTGTTCATTAAGCTTCGCATCTTCTCCCTGACGTAATTTATCGAGTAGTTTCTCGATATTGTTTTGAGATTGGATAAGGTTCTTTCCCGTATCTAAGACTTCGTCCAGCTTTTGCTTCTGAATCAATTCATTCAGAAAAATAATTATATTTTCAACTTCGCCGACCTCTTCATCCTGGAATTTTTGTAATTCATTCAGCACAGAAACTGGAATGGCATTTTCTGCTGTGTTTTGGATGGATTGCCGGATGGCTGCCCGTTTTTTCTCCGTAACATCACGGAACTTGCTTTTCAGGTTTTCGAGAGAATAGTATACGCTATAATTTGCCAGGGTATCCTCTTGCATACCCACTAAAATATCGGTAAAAAGACGACTAATCCTCTCTGCCCGTTCTTGTATACCGTCTTGTGTCATGACGAGATAATCCCTGGATGCACACTTTTCATCGTCAATCCTCTTTGTGAGGTCATCGGATAACATGTGGAGTAATTCCTGTAATAGCGCCTCTTGTAATTGCACCAGTTCCTGATGCTTTTTTTTGGAACTATATATTTCTAAATAATACGTTTTGGAACTACTGACTTTAGGGCCTGATATAGTGTCGTTGTCTTTTACTTCTATATGGTATGGAATCTTATCGTCCGGCTTCAGGTTTAATTCACTGAGCGACCATGAATAAGCGCCGCTATATTGGAGTTGTTTCTTACTAAAGCTGGTAATTATTTTAGTTTTTCTTTCATTCCCGCGCTCGAACACAAGAGAAATTTCGCTTATGCCAAAATCATCGTTGGTCGTATACTTGAGTTCAACAACATCCTTTTCGTTGACCGTGATATCATTTGCCGGGACATTTATGGATACCTCAGGATATTGGTCTGAATCCACTTGAATTTTATGGGGTATCGCATCCTTGAGAGTTCGACCCGTGCTATCAGTAATCTCGAAAACGTACGTTCCACTCTCAAGTAATGCCAGAGTGCCTTTCATTGTTTTGCCGTTTTCTACCACAAAGGGAATTTTGGTTGAATCATTGAAGACGATCGCTGCAGATGCTAATGTCCGGTCGCTTATGGCGCTCATTTGCACCTCGCCTCCCTTTAATGCTTTAATATCTCCGCTGGTATTGTATACAGTCTTTTGCTGCAATCCCGAATAGAGCGGGTATCGATAACTTATCGTAATGTCTCCGATAACAGGCACTGCATAAGCGGATAGCCCCTTTTCGTAAATTCCTTCTTCATGAACGAGGCAGCTAAAAAGGAGGGGTATGTTTTTATTGAAATATGAACGATTTAATACGTACATTGTACAAAAAACAAACGCAGAGAAGCTCAGAATTATACAGCTTAATCGGAGAAACTTTTTATCAATTACACGACCGAGGTCTAGCTGCCTTAATTGATTTGCCGTATTATCCACAAGCATCGAGACCATTTGCCCGGAATATTCAACTTTCTTTTCGCGCAATTTGTGTCTGGTTAATTGAATTGAACTGATGAGGGTGTTATTTAAGGAAGGATACTTTCGTTCGATTAATAGCGCAATTTTATCCTTGTTCAATAAGGAGAATAAGGGTACCAGGAATACCCTTAAAAAAATAAACGATAGTATAACAATGCTGCCAATAGTGAAAATAACAAGACCGGGTGGAAATCGCAGAAAACCATAAATACAGACCGCACCCAATAATAATAAAAGCAGACATGTTGAAAACAAGAGCGCCATTCCACCATAAAATCTATTTACAATAGCGCTCTTAGCAACCGTCCGTAAAGATGACCTTATGACACCGTTGCTGTTTTGGGATTTATTGTCTCTGTAGTTTAGAAGGATAACAAAGTCAAACAGATCCTTCACTGCTTGGATTGATTTAAAGAATAGTTCCTTCATGGATTTGATGATATTCGAGGACATCATAATATTTTATATTAAATTTAAGGTTATGCCTTAAGTACCAATTTGTCAAACAAAATCTTAATTATTGAAAAACGGTAATTTGAAGCTAAAATAACGACAATTAAATAAATATCAGGTCCTGAATTTTTTAAGGAGTGGAAGCACACTCGTTATGTATAAATTTTATCAGATAGTGGTAACTTTGTATTCGTGGGCATTATTCGTTTCACTCTGGATATTTTCTACATTGATGGCTGCAATCTTAACCCTGGATACAAAGGACAAGGAAAATATATTTAACACCATGGAAAGGGTTTTTAGCCGCATCGCATTTAAACTTCTGGGCATGAGGATAGAAATTCACGGGCTGGAGAATATACCGAGGGATGAGCCGGTCATCTTTATCTCAAACCATCAAAGTATGATGGATATCAAACTCTCTCTGGCCTGTATACCCACAAACATTAGCTTTATCTCGAAAGACACAATCTTCCGTGTCCCAATCCTGGGGGCATACATGACAGCATCAGGCCACATCCCCATTCAAAGAGGCGAGGATAGAAAGGCCTATGAAACCCTTTTAACAGCCGTTAAGAAGCTGACAGCAAAAAAATCACTTGTCGTTTTTCCTGAAGGAACGCGCAGCGAGGACGGTCAGCTCGGTGCATTTAAAAGAGGTATTTCATTGATTATCTTGAAATCAGGGCGGAGGGTTGTGCCTATGGCTATCTGTGGCAGTAATCAATTTATGCCAAAACGTGGATGGCTCTCTCACCCGGAAAAGAGATACGTAAAAATAAATTTTGGCAAGCCTCTATCTTTCGACAACTCAAGGACAGATCGTGAATATACTATTCAGGTAACAAATCAATTGAGGAACGAGGTATTGGGATTATTGCAGTCATAAAAAAATTCGCTATGTTTCTTATGGAGAATGAAGGAAGTTAACTATTTTTATCATTGACTTTGATATTGATTCTATATAAATTAATGAAAATACCGCACATAGATGAGTGGCTGCAGTAAGATGAATTTACCATAAATCGCAGAGTTTTTTATAGGTGAAAAATGACCAAATCCAAATGCCAGTGGCAAACGACCGTGATGTGTATGTGCCTTGTTCTGTGCTTTTTTGGATGTGCTTCCTCTGATAAAAAGCAATCAAAGAATAACAGCGAGGCTGACAAATTCCAGTTGGCGATGGAGTTTAATAATCGTGGCGCAAATTATGTTAATAAGGACATGCTCGATGAGGCAATTCTACAATTTAAAAGGGCGATCATGGTCAAGCCGGATTTTGCAGAAGCACACAACAACCTCGGCGTGGCTTTTTGCCGGCAGAAGATGTTTGATGATGCAATGGAGGAATTTAAATTGGCCGTCAAGATTAATCCTGATTATTCCAAGGCTCACGACAACCTCGGATTTGCCTACAGGAATAAAAATATGTTTGATGAGTCCATTGCAGAACATAATCTGGCGCTAAAAATAAATCCCAAAGACATGGAAGCCATGAGAAATATGGAGCTGGCAAAAGAAGGGAAACGAATCTATGAAAAGACTAAGGCTTACCAAACTGCCAATAAGAGTATAGCCCCTGAAAGTATCACTGGATACAACCAATATACGAGAGGTTTTTTGGACGAAGCTATAATATCGTTTAGGAAAGTTGTCGATGAAAATCCCGATGACTTGCTGGCATCATGCTATCTGGGTCATACGTATGCCACGAAAGGAATGTTGGATGAAGCCATACATGTGTATAAAGGGATTTTGACGAAAGACCCTTCCAATGTAATGGTACGACTCAATCTTGGCGAGGCATACTATGGGAAAGGTCTCTGTGACGAGGCAATTTCGGAATTTGAAAATATCATAAAAACAAACCCTGACAATACCCGCGCCCTCTACAAACTGGGTGAGGCTTATGCCGAACGAGGCTTGCTCGATAAGGCTACCGTTATGTATAACAAATCCATTACATCAAATACCAGTTTCCCGGAAGCTTACGACAAGCTGGGCGCCGTTTATCTGCAACAGGGATTGTATGATGATGCGATTTCCACCTGGAAAAAATTGTTGGAATTGAATCCTGCTTCGTCAAAAGCCCATTTTAATTTAGGATTGGCGTATGCAAGTAAAAACATGGTAGAGAGCGCCATCGGCGAATTCAGAAAAACCGTGGGTTCCGATCCTGAAAATATTGACGCCCGTTATAATCTGGCATATGCCTATGAGGAAAAAGATATGATAGACGAGGCAGTTGCAGAGTATAAAAAGGCAATGGATGTGAATTACAGGGAACAAGGCAAAATAATAGAAACGGCACATAAACAGAAAGAACCGGAAAACGTAACTGTTACCTTTGATAAACATGACAAATGAGAGACAAAGAACCATGAAACAGAAATTAAAGGCATTTATTATAATCATTATGGCAATACTCATCTCGTTGATTTCGATCTATGCCTTTATGCGTGTTTCCGTTGCAACTGAGCAGGTACGCGGGACAGAACTGCTATGGAGATGTTTTGCGATATGGATCAAGAGTATCATATTGACCCAGGCGATATTGGTTGTGGGCGGATTGTTTTTATTCATGATGAGAAAGCCCAAAGGTCCCGTGTAATCAATGATACGTTTTCTTGTATTTCTCATAGCTGTATACATTATTTATTATCTCATTAAAAATAGTATAAAAGGCAGGACAGCAAGAAACACCTATCAATCCCCTCAAGGCCATAAAGAGAAAAAGCCGGACGTAGTCAATACCCACCTGAAAGAAATCGCCTACGTCTATTATTCATCTGCAAAAGACGGCGATACCTGCGATGTATGTAAGGCTTTAGATGGAAGTCACCTGCTTCCCAATCATAAGATGCTCCATGATATAAAACCTCCTCACGCAGACTGTAAAAGCCCTAAAGGATGCCGCTGTACGTTGGTATATGTAACACGGGATGAAGAGGGCAGCAAAGAAATAGAATCCCTCTTAAAAAGACACGGCGGCATGTGCGATAAGCAAACGATTGAAAGAGGTATGGCCAGATAACCTGTAGAACCATTCATCGAACATGACAAAAACGATTGTAATTTTTGTAACAGCCTGTTCAACAGAAGAGGCCCGAAAGATCGGTCAAACCCTGGTAGAGGAGGGCAAAGTCGCCTGTTGCAACATCGTGCAGCCAATCGAGTCTATTTTCAAATGGCAGGGGAAACTAAATATCGAACGTGAAGTGTTGATGATTATGAAGACGAGAGAAGAACTGTTCAATACCGTTGAAAAACGCGTCAAAGAACTCCACAGCTATGAAGTCCCTGAGATCATTGCCCTACCAATCACACAGGGTTCAAAGAGTTATCTGGATTGGGTGGTAAAAGAAACGGAAGGCAAGATTTAGGGAATCCTTTATTATTAACGCTGTTTAAAAATCCTCGCGGCCTCTAACAAATCTCTTACGACATAATCTGTACTTGCTATTCTGGGAACAAGGGAGTTGTCATTACAGACGCTCTTTATTAATACGCATTTGCATCCCGCATTTTTGCCCGCCTGCATATCCACCTCGGAATCGCCAATCATCAGGGATTGGGTTAAGTCAATATTGTATTGTTTTGCGGCGTTGAGGAGCATTTTGGGTTTGGGTTTTCTGCAATCGCAGTCGATTTTATACTCCTCTACAACTCCTTCTGTGTAGTGTGGGCAATAATAGATATCATCAATCTCGACACCCTCATCTTTCAGCATACTCATTAGTTTCTTATGGATAAGCGTTAACCGTTCTTCATCAAAAAACCCCCTGGCTATGCCCGATTGATTCGTAATGACAATAACCAGATAACCGGATTCCTTGAAGAGGCGAATCCCTTCTGCGGCATTGGGTAATAACTTTAGTTGATCGGGAGAACTCAGATAAGGCTCGTGAACGACAATAGTGCCGTCACGATCAAGAAATACGGCCTTGTTCACTTATTTGCTGCCCCAAAAAGTTCTTTTTCGACAATAGAGCACACAATGTGTCCAACGGTGATATGACATTCCTGTATTCGAGGTGTATTGGTTGACGGGATTTTTAAGCAGATATCGGCTGCACTGCTTAAGAGACCGCCATCCTTTCCCGTAAATCCAATGGTGATTGCTCCCCTATCCCTTGCAACTTTGACTGCATCTAAGATGCCTTTTGAATTTCCACTGGTGCTAAAAGCCAGGATAACGTCGCCTCTGTCAGCCAGAGCCTCGACCTGCCTGGCAAAACAGGTATCATAACCAAAGTCGTTTGCAAGTGCGGTCATTACAGAAGTATCAGTTGTTAGGGCAACAGCAGGGAGGGGACGTCTGTTCATTTTAAACCTTCCGATTAGCTCGCCTGCAATATGTTGTGCATCAGCTGCGCTGCCACCGTTGCCAATGAGATAGATGCGGTGGTTGTTTCTAAATGCACGGACAACAGTATCGGCTATTTTTCGGATTATATCGAGATTGGCCGATAATAATGCCTTTTTGGTATCGATACTTTCCTGTAGTTGTAATTCTATCTCGTCCATAAGAATTCATTTTCCATTTGAGTTATTCCGTTTAAGTCCCCCTTAACAAAGGGGGATTTTCTATATTATTTAGGAAGTTTGACCAACGGCATCTTTCAATGTTTCCGTTTCGCTATGCCGTTTGATTATTCTGGAAACTATGTTGGTGGTTGAAACCCCTTCCACAAAGGGCGCAAACACGACTTTCCCTCCGTAAGCCTCAACAACTTCGCTGCCTACAGCGCCGGCATTTTTCCAATCTTCTCCTTTTACCAGAACATCGGGTCTTACAGCTTTAATGAGGTTCAGGGGAGTCGGTTCGTCAAAGAGCACCACGTAGGTTACGTCTTCCAGGGCGGCAAGCATGCTGGCACGTTCTGTTTCAGAGACGAAGGGACGGCTTGGTCCTTTCAGACTCTTGACAGAACGGTCGGTATTCAACCCGATAACAAGTATGTCGCCCTGCTTTCGCGCAAATTTGAGGTACTCGATATGCCCGATGTGAAGTATATCGAAACAGCCATTGGTGAAAACAATCTTATCGGTTTTCTTCCTGTGTTCATTCAAAATTCCCACGAGCACTTCGACATCCTTGATTTTGCCTGATAGTTGATTTTTTCCACCCATGAGTTCGCCCAGAATTTCGCCTTTACTAACGGGGGTTGCGCCGATCTTTCCTACTTCTATTCCAGCCGCAACATTGGCAAGCGGGGCGGCTTCTTCAAAACCATGGCCACTCCCGACTACCATGCCAAACATGCTGAGTACCATATCACCCGCACCTGTCACGTCAAATACGGCGCGCGGAACGGTCGGGATTATTTTTCCACTCCCATTTTTGTGATACAGGAACATACCGTCTTTATCAATGGTAATGATGCAATACTCCAGCGAAAGGTTTGAAACGAGTTTACTTCCGGCACGATGCAGGTTGTCGTTATCGGTGATTTTTATTCCGGTGGCAAGTTCGGTTTCATTCCTGTTAGGGGTCATGGCTGTAAAACCTTCGTAACAGGAATAATCGTTCACAAGTTTGGGATCGACAATCGCAATCTTTTTATATTTTTTGCAAAGCGTTACAATCGTTTTCAGAAATGAATGTGAAAGTAATCCTTTATTCATATCAGAAACCAGGACGATATCGCATATTTGTATAGTCTTATTTAAGTACGTAGTAAGTTGTGCTTCTATTTCGGTAGATATGGCATGCGTCTTTTCGTAATCAACCCGTAGCAGTTGCTGTACACCTTTCCCGGCGGTTTGCAAGTGCCCCATGAAACGCATTTTCATGATGGTTGGGCGGCTTTTATCGACAATAATTCCTGCCGTGTCTACTCCCAGTTGCTTGAAAATGCCCATGAGCGTGTGTCCATGCGCATCGTCTCCGATGATCCCACACGGAAACACTTGCGCCCCTAACGCCTTCAAATTATTTACAACACTACCGGCGCCTCCCGGTCGAACATCTTCTGACGAGACATTGATGATTGGTATAGGGGCCTCTTGTGAGATGCGTTTTACCTCGCCCCATACATACTTATCGAGCATCAGATCCCCGATAACCATGATTTTGGGAGAACCTAAATTAGAGATAATATTGATCAGATTGTCCATCCAGTAAACTCCTGCAAAAATAACGCTGTATAAAAGCCTGATATCCTATCTATTCACTCGCTGAAACTTCAACGGCCTCTTCATCAAGGAAATATGATATTTTAACGTTAAGCGCCGCTGATAATTTATCCAGGGTGGTAAGAGAGGCTGCGATTTGTCCATTTTCTATCTGTGATAGCAAACTCGGCGATAAACTGGTACGGTTTGCTAATTGCTTTTGCGTGATTTTTTTACTCTTTCTTAAAAATTTGAGTTTCTTTCCCACGGAACTCTTGAGCTTATCCTTTGAGCTTCCAATAAGGCAATACGTTTTTTGCGCATTATTGAGCGCCCTTCGTAAATCATTTAAATCAAAGGGCTTTTTCAAGTAGTCGAATGCGTCAAGTTTCATCGTCTCAACGGCTGTTTTAAAAGAAGGATACCCTGTCAATATAATAACACAAACATTCGGATACTTCGATTTTATTTCTTTGAGCAATTCCGTACCGCTTATTTGCGGCATTTTTAGATCGAGTATGACAATGTGAAACTTTTCCTGTTCCAATGTGGGCAGGGCGTCCATCGGTTTTGTAATGCCTCTGGTTATATACCCCTCATCAGACAAAAATTTAGTTAAATACAAATTATAGTCCTTGTCATCATCTACGACTAATATTTTTATTCCTCTATCCATGGGCTATCGCCTTT
>DBJWYX010000018.1:0-15481 GCA_052360825.1 Candidatus Wunengus sp. YC64 | reverse complement strand
TCTCTCCGTAATTGTTTTGAAGTCGTGCCGGAGTTTACAATTGCATGAAATCCCGAACATGCGCCGCAGGCAATCGTGATAAACAAGATGGGGAATAACGGTTTGCCATTGACGATGCTTTTTATTCCTTCGGTATTGAGGGCGGGATACTGCACTTCGAACCCTCCGAACAGCGCGCCAATTATCCCGATAAAGATCGTCAGATACAGCAGCCAACCCCCGAGATAACCGCGCGGCTGGAGCAATAACCACATCGGCATTATCGACGCAGCAAAACAGTAAACGAGCAACATAACATCCCACTGCTTTACCGTAATACGTGCCAAAAAATTCAAAAGAGACGCGGGCATGTGAGGTCCGAGCCATACAACAAATAATATCAGGGGGACAAAGATGGCGGTAGCTATTTTCAGGTTCAGATTGAACCGGTAGAGCAAAACTCCCATAAGAATTGAAAGCATTATGTAAAGTACCGATGAAGCGGCGACTCCAGGGCCAAAGGCAACTTCAACTGACATTGTTTTAAATGTCTGCGCGGTTATGTCGGTAAAGGCGATGATGACGTAGACAAGGGCAAGCCACACGAAGGAAAGAAAAAGTATATACGAAGTCCGCGACATATATTCTTTGACAATTTGGCCGATAGAGGCTGCTTTGTGTCGTATTGAGACGACGAGGCTTGAAAAATCATGCACACCGCCGATAAATATTGAGCCGATAACTATCCAGATTAATGCAGGCAACCACCCGAACCAGAGCGCAGCAAGAATGGGCCCTACGATCGGGCCTGCCGCGGAAATTGCGGATAAATGTTGTCCCAATAACATAGCCGGTTTTGCAGGCACATAGTCAACCCCGTCGTTTATCGTGCATGCCGGAGTCGGATTCGAATCATTCACCTGCAAACGGTTTGCAAGGAATCTGCCATAAAAAATATACCCCAGAAGCAATAGCAGTATCGAGACGACGACAACGGTCATAATCATACGCAGACCACCCTTTCAGATCCTGGTTAGATTCCAATTTCAAGTCTCATGTTTATGAAAACCCTGCGATATTATTAACATTAAACAATAGCAAAATCAAATGACAACTTATTCTTTTTCAGGTAAAATTTTATAATGATACGTTCGCAAAAACAGAGAAGTAAAAGTATGAAGCCTAAACCGGCACGGCAAGAAAGAAACCTCACTCCAGAGGAAGTGCGGAAATTCCAAGAGATGCTTTACTGTTACTACAGGAAACATGGTCGTAATCTTCCCTGGCGGCTGACATCTGATCCATATCACATCCTTGTTTCGGAGATTATGCTTCAGCAGACACAGGTACAGCGGGTTATGGGGAAGTATGAACAGTTTACCAGAAAATTTCCGGATTTCCCTTCCCTTGCCAGGTCGCCGCTTCGCATGATACTCAAGGAATGGCAGGGGCTGGGATACAATCGCCGGGCAATAGCCTTGAAACGGATTGCACAAAAAGTTATGAAAGAATTTCGTGGAAATCTTCCTGCTTCAGTAGAGACGTTAATAACTTTTCCCGGAATCGGCAGGGCGACAGCATCCTCAATCGCTGCCTTTGCATTTCATGAGCCTACGGTTTTTATTGAGACGAATATTCGAAGGGTATTTATCCACAGCTTTTTTCATGATAAGGACAATATCAAGGATACCGATATTCTTCCCCTTGTAGAAAAGACCCTTGATACTTCCAATCCTCGGGAGTGGTATTATGCCCTCATGGATTACGGGGTAATGCTCAAGAAGGAACATGAGAATCCAAACAGGCGAAGCGCTCACTACCAAAAGCAGTCCCCGTTTCAAGGCTCTGATAGACAGGTTCGGGGTATGATCCTGAAAGTGCTTACCCGTGAATCATACGTCTCCGAACGTGAAATTATGCGAAAATTTCAGATGGATTCGGAAATATTAAGGGACAATCTTATGCAGTTGCAGAAGGAAGGTTTTATTAAAAGGGAACGGAAAAAATTTACCATAGCTTAACTGGTCTTTTTAAGATTTTTGCATTGATAAAGCTCTTGATCGGCTATTGTAATAAGATTATCCACATTCTCCGGTCCGGAGGCATAAATGCCGATACTCAGTCCCAATTCCACCCCCGGTATCAAGGGTTTTTCGTTCCCCTGGTGTATTAATTTATGTATTCTTTTTGATAGTTCCATTCCCCTGGACTTATCCGCCATGGGTATGAGTATGACGAACTCGTCACCTCCGAACCGTGCAAGGATATCAGACTCGCGCACTGACGATTTAAGTATATTAGCTACAACACAAAGCACTTTGTCGCCTGTCATATGTCCATGATTATCGTTAATGGCTTTTAATCCATCCACGTCCATCATGAGTAAGCAGATTGACTGCCCATAACGTTTAACGCGTTCCACCTCAAGGTAGAATTGTTCGTTGAAGTAGTGGCGATTGTTTAAACCGGTTAGAGAGTCGATTGAAGCTAATTCTCTGACCTTCTGATGTAAAAAGGCATTCTCCGCTGCAATCCCTGTAAATACACCAATTGAGGACAGAATTGCCATGTCCATCTCGGTGAAGGCTGTGCTTGCCGGGATTGTTCCTTCACCAGAGGCCATCGATGAGGGCGCTATTTTGTTTATGAGTTCGATGGCGCCCACAACACGGTTGTTACCGTTCAGGAGCGGGACGCAGACCACCGACCGCGTAGTAAATCCCAAGAGTTGGTCTACGCGTGGGCTGAAATGAGGATCTTTTTGTACATCCTCTATCACGACCGGTTTGCCGTTGAGGCACACCCATCCTGCGATTCCTTCACCCGTCTCCAGATAAAAATTTTTCAGTTTGCTTGCGTCCACTCCCATCGCAATCTCGAATTTCAACCGTCCTGTTTTCTCTTCCATCAGAAGCAGTGACCAATTCCGGGGGGAAAAATATTCACCGACAACCGTCATAACCCGTTGGAAGACTTCGGATGGGATTAAGGAAGACGTGAGAATTCTACCAATGTTGCAGAAAATGTTCGCCCGGCCTTGAATAGATTTAGCGTCGGTGTTTGTGGTATTTATATCCATCAGACCTAACCCGAACAAGTCGGAAGTGTAAAATGAAAAAGTTAAAATGCAAATTTCAAAATCACTTTGCATTCAACCACTATTGCGTAATGGTAATTAAGGAGATTCCATTATCCCTCGCTGATCGTCACTTTTGTCATCGTATCACCCTGTCGAATTGCGTTGACGACATCCTGTCCGCTGGTTACTTTACCAAAGACTGTGTGCTTGCCGTTAAGGTGTGGCTGCGGTGAGTGCGTGATGAAGAACTGACTGCCATTGGTATTCGGCCCTGCGTTGGCCATCGAAATGACACAGGTATCGTGAGTCAGAGGGTTGCCTTTGACTTCGTCCTCGAACTTGTAACCGGGACCGCCTCTGCCCGTGCCTGTGGGGTCTCCTCCCTGAATCATAAAGTTGCTGATTACCCGGTGAAAGGTTATGCCGTCATAGAAGCCTTCTTTGGCCAGAAAGACGAAGTTATTGACCGTTTTCGGGGCGTTTTGAGGATAAAACTGTATCTGGATTGTACCCCTGTTCGTCTCAATCGTTGCCTGATAAGTTTTCTTGGGATCAATCTGCATTGCCGGCGGGCTGCTCCACTGATTTTTGTTCATGAATAATTCCTTTTCACGTAAGGTTCTTAAAATAATTGGGACATTTAAAAAAAAGATTATATCACAATTATCCATTATGTGATAATAATAATTTAATTGTATAGGAATTTTCATTTTATTTATGCGGCTTACATGGCATATGCGATGTATAAATCCACCTTAGAAAAGGGGGCAAAGGGGGTTGTAAAATAATGCAATCAAAAATACAACCCCCTCTTTCCCCCTTTATTAAGGGGGACTAACTTGAGAAGGGAGGGGATGGATTTAGAGATGTTTCGTGCTTACACAGTTCGCAATAATAACTTTTAAAGCATGCTATAGATTAACATGCGCTTCCTGAGACTGTGTTTGGTTTACCGTAAAATGAGAAATTTTTTCGATGTGTGTATTATCAAGAGAGGTAAATTCAATACCCATTTTACAATAAGAAGATTGTTTATCCTTTAAAGGACTGGATTGTACGACCTTTCCTTCAATACCGCCAAAAATAGTATTATCCTGGAGGGCAAAATCGAGAAGAATTTTTTTTCCGATAGGCACACCCATGCGTGAACTGATAAGCAAACCGCCCGCGCTGATATTCTGGATGATACATTGATTCGTTTTAGAATTGCCGGTGATTTTGAATGTTGCAAATATTGACACGTTTTTTCTCACAAACCGTCTTTTGTTTTTTCCTTTTTCTTCAGACGTCCGGATACCGGTTATTTCGTAAGTTGTAATTGGCCAGGATTTTCCTTTCACCAAAGTAGGCTTCATTTTTTTTGCAGCCACCATGTCCTTAATTTTAACGTAAGTTGATTCACTGACCAGGACTGTCATCGGTCTGGCGTAGGATTCGATTCGAGAAGCCAGATTGACATTATCTCCGACTACCGTGTAGTCCATCCTATTTGGAGAACCAATATTTCCGGCAATAACTTCGCCGGTGTTGATTCCGATACGAACGCTGAAGGATGGATTTCCCTCGGATTCCCATTTTTTCTGAAGTTCTTCAAGTTTTCTGAGCATTTCAAGTCCCGTTTTCACGGCATTCCGCGCAGAATAAGGAGTAAAGATGGGCGCCCCAAAGACTGCCATTACGCAGTCTCCAATAAACTTGTCAAGCGTTCCCTGGTTTCCGAAGATTATTTTAGCCATGGCAGAAAAATATTCGTTGAGCGTATGAACGATTCTTTCGGGAGGAAATTTTGCAGATATTGAAGTGAAACCGCAGATGTCTGCGAATAAGATGCTGCACTCTACCCGTTCTCCCCCCAAAACGATATTCTCTTTTTTGGTTATAATGTCGTTGACGATGTTTGGAGATAGATATCGCTGGAGGTTCATCCGTATCTTTGTCTCGTTAACGACGTTCTCGTATAAACGGGCATTTTCGATAGAAATTGCAGCCTGATTGGCAAACGTGGTGAGGAGTTCGATTGACTCCTCAGTAAATACCCCAGAAACCATCCGGTTATCGGCATAAATAATTCCGATTACTTCCTCCTTTATCTTCAGCGGTACGCACATTAATGACCGCAGGTTGTGATCCATCACACTTGCCTGTGCGTAGAACCGTTCGTCTGTCCGTGCATCTGTGGATAGAATTGCTTTTCCCTCCCTTGCCACGCGGCTTGTGATGCCGCTACTGATGGTAAATAGTGTCTTGTCTTTCAGTTCCTCTTCCATGTTTCTTGCCACTTTAACGAGCAGTTCGCCGGTTTCCTTGTCCTTGAGCATGAGAAAGCCGCGTTCAGCGCCAACCACTTTAATCACCATATCCATAATCAGGTTGAGAAGACGGTCCATATCGAGCACCGAATTGATTGCCTTTCCTATTTTCACTAACGATTCCATCTCTTTTTTTGATTTCTCCATCCTGGCAGTCTCATTTTTTAACGCCTGATATGATTTAAGTAACTCCCAAAAAGTATCCTTGACCACGGGAAGATTATCATGGGACACTTCATTCTCGGAGAGTAACGTATGAATATTTTTGAGATGTGTTTCAAATATTATGAAGGGATTCTGAATGTGTGTATTCATATTTTCACGATAATTTCATTATGAATTGGATTCTGACATCTGTTGATGTCCTCGAGTATTTCACGTACGTTCTGGTAGCGGTCTTCCGGATTCTTTTCAATAGATTTTATGATAATCCTTTCAAGAGGCTCAGGAATATCAGGATTAAGAAGAGAGGGGAGCGGGGGGGGTTCATGGATATGACAATATCCAATATCTCCATGAGGGAACGGAACCCTTCCGGTCAGAGACTCGTAAAAGGTGATGCCTAAAGAATAGATGTCGCTCCGGTTATCAACAGGTCTACCCTTGATTTGCTCAGGGGACATGTAAAGGGGTGTGCCTAAAATCTGGCCGGCCATAGTCATTTTCGAGGCGTTGTTTATACATGCAAGGCCAAAGTCGGTGATTTTAATCTGTCCGTCTTTTGTCAGCATAATGTTTTCCGGTTTGATGTCCCGATGAATTATTCCTTTTGAATGTGCGGCATCCAGGGCATCGCAGATCTCGATTGCAATCCCCAAAAATTCCTGAACAGACATCAGCTTTTTGTTCAGTTTATCTCTGAGATTCCCACCATCGACATACTCCATCGCAATGTACATCGGTTCTCCAACACAGATGTCAAAGATTGTGACGATGCCGGGGTGTCGAAGTGCGCTTGCCGACTGCGCCTCACGAATGAACCGATGAACCGCCTTTATGTCGCCCATAAAATCCTCACGAATTACCTTCAGGGCGACAATCCGTCCAAGAATCTTATCTCTGGCCTTGAAGATCGTTCCCATTCCACCTGCGCCGATTTTTTCAATCTGGTCGTAACGATCTTCCAGCTTCTGTTGATTTTTATCCTTTTTGCTAATCACAGGATTGGCGGGCAACCGTTCAATCCTCTGTGCAACGTCTCTATATTTAAAGTCATGAGAGAGTATTTGTTTATATACCTCCCTTGCCTTGTCAAAAATACCCTTTTCCTCATACGCATTTCCAATCTGGTAAAGTATTTCCACCTTTTTGCCTTCGGGAATATTTGATTCTTTAATCCTATTAAAGTTTTCATCAGCAATCTCAACCATTCCCCTGGATAGGAAAGAGATCCCTATCCTACAGAGCGCCTCTGATTTAAACGGCGTTTCCGATTTAGCCACCTTTTGAAAGAGCGATATAGCGTTTTCTTTGTCTGCATCATTCTTTAAATAGAGTTCCCCCAATTCAAAACGGGTCCTGTTTGCCTCCTCTTCAGGAAGGTTATTCCTCTTCAGTCGTTCCTCATACTCGCCAATCTTATTCTGGATAATAAAACTCTCAATATCATTAATCCTCTTATGGTATTCACTTTTGCCAGGGTTTAGTTTTGCTAGTTCTTTTAGCTTTTCTCTGGCAGTTTCCAGGTTTCCATCCATAAATGACTGGTCTGCGTCCTTCAAGAGTACATCTTCTAATCTTGACCGATATGTTGTGTTTGTTGGTTTTAAATTTATCAATAACTTCAGTTTCTCCTCAGCCGCACTAAAATCTCCTTCTTCGCAATAGAAATTTACCATATCGTTGATAAGTTCTTCGTCATTCTTTACTAGAGTTAGCGCCTTTTCAAGGCATTTTAAGGCAATTCCCCTCTTTTCTTGATTTCTTTTGCAAAAGAGTTTATATCCAACAACTGCTTTTTGATATTCACCTTTGGCAAGATATATACCTCCCAAAAACAGCGGTATATTTGGATCGGAATCCGTATATTCAAAAAAAAGAGACACTGCTTTTTCCGCTTGATTCGAATAGCGATAAAAGTTTCCCAGGATATAAACATCAAAAATATCTTTTTTATTCTCTACAGCCTGTTCGTACAAAGATATTTCTTTCTGAAGAATTCCCTCTGTACGGTATGTTTCATATAAAATAGTATATGCCCTTTCGTTGGCAGCGTCTGCCCTTATCAATTCCAGCAGGCCTTCGATAGCATCATCAATACGGTGGGGACATTTTTTTATAAGACTTTGATATTCATTCAGGGCAAGGTCGTATTTTTTTTGTTCGGTATAAATCCTTGCTGAGAGATAAAACTTATCAGAAAAATGACTCCCCATAGATTTCAAATTATCAAATATCTTCAAGGCATTCTCGTATTCACCTTTTTTATAAAGGATTTCGCCCATGATCTGATGATACCGCATATAGCGAATACCCAAATTAATACTCTGCTTTAAAATGCGGGATTCGGGATATAGAAAGTATATCTTCTCACAAACCTTGAATGCATCATCTGTCATTTTCTTTCTTCGATAAGCTACGGCCAGGTCGTTGAGGATTTTAATATCCTCTGTTCCATCGAGAAACAGTTTCTCTCCGATCCTGATGATCTCGTCCCAGTTTTCTTTTTCATAGAACTTATTTAATTTTTTAGCGATATCAAACATATTTATAATCACTTCATTAAATCAGGAGCAGGTCATCCCTTTACAATGTTAGAGTAATAAAGTTGTTTAAAACTCAATGAGGCGCGGAATGTGGCGCTCGTTCAAATATACGATAATGTTTAAAACTCCATCTTAACTCCGAGATAGTTACCTTTAAAATACCGGCAAACAATACGGCTACAAACACTCCTATAGCTCCCATAAAATAACCACCGACAAAAATAACGATAAATACTATGATAGGATGCATATGGACGTTCTTTAAAATTACCATACGTGATATGAGCAGATAGTCGAGTAATTGGATTGCGACAAAGGAGATTGTGATAACCAAAACTGATACCAATGAACCCGTCTCCATTAACGCCATAACAATGGCCGGAATAGCGCCGACAATGGGACCGAAGTGAGGAATAATATTGGCGCAACCCGCAAGAGCGCCAATGAGAAAAGCGTAACGAATATTGAGTAAGTAAAGGGCAATAATAGAAAGCAAGCCAACGATGAGGGCATCAAGAAGCCGCCCACGGATATACGAACCCATCTGATAGCTTATTTTATGAATCAGGCTTAACGTCATCTCAAAATAACGATTAGGCACTAACTGTATTAAGGACTTTTTTATCCGCTGCCCATCTTTCAGGAGAAAGAAAGTGAATACAGGCACGGTAAATATCACAGAGACAAAATGGACAAATTCGAAAAGAATGTCAATGCTCTCCTTTATCAAATCATCGAACGTATGACGGAGATATGAAGCAAGTTCTTCGGATAAGCCGCGTTGTTTCATAAGAGGAAAATTTTCTTCAATGGTTGTTTTAAATTCGTCGGTAAGAACTGCAGGATGCTTTAATTGAAGGTTTGCGGTTATGGATCGAACTTCAGCCGTAATTGACGGTAAAAATAAAATAATACCCCCCGTAATAATAATTGCAATAGAAACGAAGACAATGCCGATAGCCCAGATACGCTTAATGTTGTGGTTTTCAATGGCGCGTACTCCAGGTTCCAAAAGAAATGCCAGAAGGATAGAGACGATGAATGTGAATAACAGGGACTTCATGACGACAAAAAGCGTAACGATCAATCCAAACGCCAAAAGAACGGAAAGCCACTTAAGTGACCGTGAGAAAAAGTGTTTATTTAAGTGGACGACAATAGTATGATTGGATGGGTTCATAAAAGTTCTCAATTAACCTAGACTCTCTTTAAGATTGTTTTTGATTCTTCCAGGAGCATATCGTGAGAAGTTATTTTGGACAGTTTTTCTGGTTTATGGAATTTAGCACAAAGCGATTGAAGTTCAGTGTTGGTAATGCGCAATCGATTGCCAATCATTTGGGCGAGTTTTGTCGTTACTTTGAGGCCTAGCCTCGGCTTCCTATCGAGGATGTCAAAAAGTTCTGGACGGAATAGCCCCAGGATATGACATTTTTCCAGGGCAATTGCAGAGGCGCTCCGCGGCGATTCGTCTAACAGGGCTAGTTCTCCGAAAAAATCGCCATTTTTCAGTATAGCCAATTCTTTACCATTTCCATCAGGTAGCGTTTTGTAGATTTTTACCGTGCCCTCCTGGATAATGTACATGCCTACACCAGGTTCGCCTTCCCAGAAAATATTCTCATTAGGTTCGTAATGCCTCCGGTGAACGATGCGCTCGAATTCTTTTAATTCGTCTTTAGAAAGGCCGTCTAAGATTGGAACAGCCTTAAGCATAGAAAGGACATTGTCTTCGTCCTTCTTAGTCTTTCTAAATATATTTCCCCAAAAGCCGTCAACCATAACACGTCCTTTTTTAAAAAAGACGAAAGAGTTTGGAAAACGAATAGGTGAACGATTTTGTTCTTAATTATACTGCAATCCACTGTAATAAACAAATTAAATACCAATTCAAAAAATACATAAAACAAATTAGGAAAATAGGTTTTTTGACTTATAAAAAATTGAATGACGCAAACCAGGTTCTAATACATCAACCGAAAACTCCATAAGAATCAATACCTTACAAAAAATGCCATAATTGGAAAAAACAATCTCTTATGAAAGTTAAAATGTGAAATGACCTACATCAATTAATTTAAGAATAGAAAAAAGATTGTGTGTCATGACACATATGTGACCGTGCAAAAGTGTTACATGTCACATTGTGTGATAAAGACAGTAGGTTGTAATTTAATGATAAAGTTTTTAATTTGATTTGATTTTGCAGAGTGATTTTTATAAGATTTTGGGATATTGTAACGTTTTAATTTTGAATACATCAAAGTACATGTATAGAACGAAGGATATGTATCCCAACCACGGAACAGTTGCAACTTTATACCGGAAACACCTTTTTAAGGCGCTGTCTTTCATTGTGTCAGCTTCCATTTGTTTAAGTTCTCAAATTACCTCAGCAGTTTCCATGCGCAGCAATGTTTATCAAACTTCATCAAAAAAATATAGCGCAAAAAAGTGGGTTAAAAACGGGCAATCAAAATATAAACGGGCAAAGTTTGAGCGCGCCGTTAAGGCATATAATAAAGCCATTGCAAGCTATCCTAATTACTTTGAGGCGTGGGATGGTTTAGGGAATGCCTTATATTGCCTGGGAAACTACGATATGGCTGTTCAGGCCTATGATAAGGCGCTCAGCCTCGATCCAAACCATAATGCTACATGGGTGAATAAAGGGATTGCGTTGTATAAAAAAGGCAATTACGAGGATGCCATAAAGTTATATGACAAGGCCATAGAGATGGACCCAAAGCTTGCTTCCACCTGGTATAACAAGGGTGTCACCCTTATTGCGTTAGGCAGGCATCAGGAGGCAATGCAAGCATTTGAAAAAGCCATCGAGATCAATCCCAAGGAAGACCTTGCCTGGCACGGGAAAGGCTACATGTTAATTTTATCTGAGCAATATGACAATGCCCTGCAACTCTTTGGTAAGGCAATCCAGGTAAATCCAGGGAGGGGATGGGCATGGAACAACATGGGAATTACCCTCGACAAGTTGCGTATGTATGATGATGCAATTAAGGCCTTTAATAAGGCTATCGAGATCAATCCAAAGAGTGCGAGGGCGTGGCATAATAAAGCAAACTCCCTGTACAACTTAGGTAAATACGAAGAGTCTATGAGGACTTATAACAAGGCTATGGAATTAGACCCTCTTTTATATGCAGGTGTTAAAAAATAATTTGTTTGAAAAAGGATACCATGATAAATGTCTTGAAAAAAACATCTCAAACGATGTTCGTTTATTTTGTATTGGGTTTTTTAATTACGATAACCTTTCAGAATCCGGTAACTGCCGCATGGTCTTCCCATTTGCGTGAGAATACGCCTGTCTGCACGGTGTCCGGCCAGCAAAGCTCGCTACAGATAATTAGCGATGGCGCTGGCGGGGCGATCATTGCCTGGGAAGATGCACGAAATGTTCATTTCGATATTTACGCACAACGGGTTGATGCGCATGGGAATGTCTTATGGAAGAAAGACGGCGTTTCCATCTGCTCTGCGCCGGAAAACCAGAATCGCCCGAGGATCGTCAGTGACGGCGCCGGCGGAGCCATTATCACCTGGCATGATGTGCGAAATGGTATTAGTAATTCTGATATTTATGCACAGCACATTGATGCAGATGGAAACGTACAGTGGACGAAAGACGGTATACCCGTTTGTGCCGTAGCTAATGCACAGAACAGCCCTTGCATTGCAACGGACGGAGCGGGGGGGGCTATTATTATCTGGCAGGATTTTCGGACCAATTATGCGGACCTCTGCGCCCAGCGTATTAACAAGAATGGGGAATCGTTGTGGGCAAAAGACGGCGTGCTCGTCTGCGGGACTTCTGGCGCGCAAAGCGCGCCCGTGGTAGTGGTCGACGGAGTCGGTGGTGTTATCGTAGCATGGCAGGATTTTAGGAGAACTTATGCCGATATCTATGCCCAGCGGGTTGACGGGAGCGGTAAAACAGCATGGGAAAGAAGCGGGGTCGCTCTATGCAATGCACCTGGACATGAAAGTTTTCCCGTTATTACTGGTAATGGAGCAGAAGGAGCGATTGTGGCATGGGTCGATACACGTAACGGCAATAACGATGTTTTTGCACAGCAGGTGGATGGGAATGGGACTGTGCAATGGCTGACCAATGGCATTCCGGTATGTGCTGTATCTGGCAACCAAAATTATCCAGTGATTGTAAGCGACGGCGCGGGGGGCGCTATTCTTGCCTGGTGGGATATGCGCAGCGGCGACTTCAATATCTATGCGCAACGAATCGATCTTACCGGTAACGCCTTATGGGTAAAAGACGGCTTGGCTGTGTGTGTCGAAGCAAATATCCAAAATTGCGCAAGTATCAGCAGCGACGGTTCCGGCGGCGCAATAATATCGTGGAATGATAACCGCGTTTCTGCCTTTGATGTGTACGCCCAGAGGATTGACCCAAAAGGATTGGCAAAATGGAACAATAACGGTGTTGCCGTTTGCACAGCATCCGACACGCAGTGTTTTCCTGTGCTTGTTAATGATGGGGCAGGGGGGGCAATTATCGTCTGGCAGGACAGCCGTGATAGTGATAAGAGTTATTGGGACGTTTATACACAAAAAATTAACGGGCAGGGTTCTCTTGGAGATTAACAAGGGTTAAAATTTCATTTTATTTATGCAGGTTACGGGGTGGCAGGGGCAATTCCATAAGATAAGGAAACCCGTGCAGGTTTGTAACACCCCTTATTTGAAATCTGAGGACTTGCGATTAGCCACCTAAAAGGTGGGTTCAAGTTGCAACCTTGAACCCGCGAATAGATGCGTAAGGTTTTTAATGAAACAATGCGCTAGGATGGCTGATGTATTTGTTCCCTGTACCTGCCAAACATTACCTGAAGTTTCTGGAAGATTTCCCTGACCAGAGTGGCATTGTTCATATAGACAGCCCACGTGAATTGGTCTTCTTCAAAAGATTCTGCAAACTGTGGAATCATTTCATCTACCACACGGTTTACCTGATTATGCCTTAACATCAACGTCGGCACACGTCTCTCTCCCTCGGTAAGCATTTCTACGGGTATAATCCCATTCCACTCCTTCGAAAAACCTTCCACTATGTAAGGTCTGCCCCGTTTATCAAATAATTGATACCATACATGGGCAAAGGCAGTCGAATTCTCTTTGTCTGCGACCCAGCCCCATATGATGTCACCGTCTATATCCAGTCCAGAAAGCTTGGAAAAGAATAAGAATACAGAATCCTCGCAGTCTCCCTGCCTGCCCTGCCTTGTTTCCACCGGTGTCTGCCAGTAATCTGTTTTTGTCGGTTCTGCCCTATAGTTTATCTCAAAGGCAATTTCCTTATATGCCTCATAGATTTGTTCACCGTTTTTGAAGGTCTTTACACACCATTCCCTGTAAAGTTGATTGTCGTGAATGTTGCTTCCGTCGGCAGGATATGTGAGCAGTGGTTTTATTGACCAGGCGTCTTCAACAGGCTTGTAACCTTTCCCAGCCAGAAACAGGTCGGCATACGAAACATCGGCACATGCTTTTATGCAACAGATGCTCGATAAAATTATTGCGGCTGTAACTGTTAACAAATATCTCATACTGTTTCCACCTTTCTTTAATAGAGTGAAATTGAGATTAACTACTCTATAAAAACTGATGTTGCTTACCGCAGACTTCCTGCGAACACACAATCAGGGGTGGTTACCATTATCTAAATAATTTTTATAATGAATGCAACGTTATTATTTTAAGAGATATTATCCGTATTGTCAAACTGCACATGAAATTTACTAAGGGATATTGGATTCCTTAGTATTATTATCGGCTAAAAATTAAAAACCTTTATGGATAATCACCTCCTTTCCTTCGCTTCTGTATGTGAAACTAAATATAAAAAATGCATTTATTTTTTATTAGCGGTTTCATATACCATAACAACGGAGACTATGCAACATTTTTTTACTGTTTCATTTTTAGAAACAATTCTACCACTCTCGGATCTAAAAGTATGCCGGACAGTGATTTGATGTATTCGATAACTTTGTCTTCTTGCCAGGCAGGCCGGTATGGACGGGCAAAGCTTAGAGCATCATATACGTCTACTACTGCAAAGATACGCGCTGCCAATGGGATTTGTTCTCCCTTCAACCCCTGCGGATAACCACTGCCATCCCATCTTTCATGGTGACAGTAAGGGATAGCAAGCGCCTCTCGCAGGTATGCTATGGGTGAAAGTAACTGGTAAGCGTACTCCGGATGCTTGCGCATGATCGTCCACTCTTCTTCTGTAAGCGGGCCGGGCTTGAGCAGTATATTATCCGGTATGGCCATTTTGCCGATATCGTGCAGAAGGGCGCCACGCCGGATATGCGATAGTTCCTCTTCCTTTACGCAAAATGCCCGGGCCAGCTCCAGGGTCATCTCTGTAACGCGCTGTGAATGTCCTTCGGTCTCTTTGTCACGCAGATCAAGGGCGCGAGACCAACCCTCGATCGTGACGTCGTAAGCAAGCATCAGTTCCTCCTGAGTGCGTTGCATGCCTTCAAACAAGGATGCATTGTCAATCGCTATGGCGGCGAGCGCCCCTATGGCTTCCAAAAAATCAAACCATTCCTGGTTTGGATTGAGCGGGGAACGATGGAATATTTCGAGCACACCCTTTACCTGTCCTTTGGTAATGAGCGGCACACCGTAGTAAACAATAAACTTTTCACCTTCTAATAATTCGGCAAATTGGGGGGAATTTTTGATGTCGGACATCTTAGAGACGTAAATAATGCGGCGTTCAAGCATGGCACGGGAGGCATGGTGTTTTCCGCCGTGCACAGATAAAGAGGCTATGGTCTCTGGCCTGAAGCCGTGAGAGGCTGCGCATTCCAGTTTTTGCGTTTGAGGATTGAGCAATAATATATTCGCAGCATCCACGCCTAGTTTTGTTGTTACCTGTTCAAGGAAAATGTTCAAAATAACGTGCAGGTCGAGGCTGCTAATAATAGCCTGATCCATCGTGTGCAGGGTGGTCAGACGCTGAACGTGATGCTTAATCCGTTCCTCAGCCCGCTTTCGTTCCAGGGTATTTACAAAGATTTCTCCAATCATTTTGAGCAGTGCGATGTCTTCTTCCGTCCATGTTTTTTCAGTCCGTATCGAATCGAATCCCAAAAATCCAACCAGCGACCCGCCATACACCATGGGAACAATCACAAACGACTGCACTGATTGAGATTCCTGGAGTTCTTTTTCTGCTTTTGCGCTCTCCGGCAAGTCCGCCACCCGTGGAACATGGATGCTTTTGAATTGGTACAGTTTTTCCATCCCCCACGGGAAACGATTCACAGACAGCCCTTTGAGCTTGTCGATCTGCGGCTCAATCCCCTCCGCGCACCACTCATGCGTATTATCTATTTTCTTCCCTTCAG
>DBJWYX010000017.1:13937-15669 GCA_052360825.1 Candidatus Wunengus sp. YC64 | reverse complement strand
GATGAGTGGACGACTGTTGCAGACGATGGGTATGAATGGGCGGCATTAAATACAAAATTCAGCATACTTGCCTATGAGGCAAAACAGGCGGCTTTGGAGTCCAGAAAATTAACACAGACAGAGATAATTCGGTTTCCCCTGGAAGCGGAGGATATCCTGTCGTTTCATGTCGTTTTGTACGGAAATTCTTCTGATTTTACAAAGGATTATCACGCCGTATTATTATATAAAAATAAACCTATCCAACCGATCATTGAACAAAATGATACGCATGCCAAGCCTGCTAACCTGGGGGTAAGAATATCTACGTCTTATCGTGCCATTTGTAAGTACGATTTCCCAAATTATTATGTGGAACCCGATGCGGAAGTCATCCTTGTAGTCATTAGTCCGTTGAATAAAGAACGGATGTTTGTCTTTCACTTAAAGGAAATGAGATGAGGGTAGGATTCTTGCAAACATTCCCTGTCTTTGGTAAGAAGAGTGAAAACGTAGATAAGGCCATTTTACAGATGAATGACTTAGATGCCGATTTGATGGTGTTGCCTGAATTGTTTAATACTGGTTATCAGTTTACCTCAAGGGAAGAGACAATCGCCCTTGCTGAAAAAGTCCCTGATGGGCAGACGACACAAGCATTGATAAATCTGGCAAAGAAAAAACACCTTTATCTTGTGGCTGGTCTGGCTGAACGGGAAAATGATCGTTGTTATAATTCGGCCGTGCTGATAGGTCCGGATGGATTTATTGCTTGTTATAGGAAACTGCATCTGTTTTATCATGAGAAAAGGTGGTTCGAGCCGGGAAATGCCGAATTGGGGGTTTATGACATTGGACACGCAAGGATCGGTATGATGATTTGTTTCGATTGGTTCTTTCCGGAAGTGGCGAGATACCTGGCTTTAAAAGGAGCGGACATTATCTGCCATCCGGCCAATCTTGTACTTCCTTATTGTCCGCAAGCAATGATTACGCGGTGTATCGAGAACAGGGTCTTTGCTGTTACCGCTAACCGTATTGGGGTGGAGAAGCGTTCAGAAGAATCACTTCCCTTTATTGGCACAAGCCAGGTTTTGGGAACGAAGGGTGAGATTTTGTATCGTGCCTCTTTGGATCAGGAAGAATCAATAGTGATTGAGATTGACCCAGGCAATGCCCGCAATAAACACGTGACTGCCGTTAATCATATATTTGATGACAGACGGGTTACGTTTCTATAAAGATGCTGGAGTCTTTGACACGAAAATACCCCTCACCCAGACCCTCTCCCACAAGGGGGGAGGGATTAAGGGAGGGTGATATATTTTCATGCTCTTTTGTGAGCATTTGGCTCATGAGGGTGTACCGTGAATATTCTTATTGAAATTGACTATCGGGAAAGAGATGGTGGAATTCTAGAGATGTTGCGTAAAAGTAACATTATGGTAGAAGAAAAGAGGTTGTTTATTGGAGATTATCTCATAAACAAACATATTGCGGTCGAAAGAAAAACAACAAAGGACTTTGTTATATCAATTATCGATGGAAGATTATTTTCTCAGGCATCCCGATTAAAGCGATATGCTGAAGTTCAGTTAATGGTAATAGAGGGTACAGATTTATTTTACACTGGTTATGAAATTGATCCGCAGGCGATTAAGGGAGCGATTGTTTCATTGTCAATTTCATGGCAGATTCCTTTGGTCTTTTCAAAATCACCTGACGGCACTGCTGAAATATTGGTAATGGCTGG
>DBJWYX010000017.1:0-13927 GCA_052360825.1 Candidatus Wunengus sp. YC64 | reverse complement strand
CCTTTGGTCTTCTCAAAATTACCTGGATGGTACTGCTGAAATACTGGTAATGGCGGGTATTCAGGATGTCAAATGCCGCGATGAAATATTAAAGAGGGCAGGCAGACGACCAAGGCGCCTACAGACAAGAAAGTTATTCATGCTTCAGGGATTGCCGGGGATAGGACCAAGGATAGCCAAAAGGATGTTAGAGCGTTTTGGAAGTGTGGAGAAGGTAATTACGGCCAGTGAGCATGAGCTTTCTTGCGTGGAGGGTATTGGCAGGAAAAAGGCTTCTATGATTCGTGAGGTCGTTACAGAGGAGATATTTTAATTGCAAAAAAGAAGCTGGCAATGTATAAAAAGGCAAACACAGGGTTAGTTTTATTACGATAATTGGTTTATACTAAAATGGTGAATGACCTGGTTACTACAACGAAAAAAATTCTTGTTATTTCTCTCGGCGGCAAGGATACAGAATACGCTACTTTGCGCGATTATTTTGTGCAGGAGGACTATGAGACATCTTTCGTTTATAATGAGCGGGATTTATATGGATTGCTGGAGAACAAGAAATGCTTCGATGTAATTCTGCTGGATGTGGAGCGTGAACTCGACAAACAGATCGTCTCCATCCAGAGTTTAAAAAGGTATTGTCCCCACACCGTAGTAGTTCCTGTGACTAAAGAGGGTGATATAGACATTACATTAGAAATGAGGATGCTGAGCCAGGGTTTTTATGAGCGTATAACGAAACCCGTTCACTGTGAAAGTTTGAAGGGAATACTCAGAAGGGTATTTCAAAAAATTGATACAGATCGTATCTTAAAAAGACTGGAACAGGAACGAGAGATTGCCAAAAATATAAACCGACTAGTGCTTTCTTATCAGACGTACAAAGATTTCTGTAATGCGCTATGCCTTGAGCTTAGAAAAATCGTTGAGTTTGATTATTTTAGTATAATATCGAGGTTTGAATCGAGCGGTGAATACTATACCTATTTACTGGATTTAGAGCAAAATATACATAACTTTCAAATAAGCACAGAATTAACGACAAACCTGGAAAGATATTTTTATGAGGATGTGTCAAAATGTGGGAAAGCCGTTATTAAGAACGAATTGTATAAAGATAGAGACCGTGACGAAAAGTGCATGTTGAATAATGACAAGATAACCTCATACATGGTCTATCCACTATTTATTGATAATGCCTTATCTGGTTGCATAAATATTTTAAGTAAGAGCGGCGCTCAGTATACGGAAACCCACCGTAATCTCATAGATCAGGTATCAGCACAAATTACCGTTGCCCTGATGAATACCATGCTCCTGGACAGTCTTACCACATCACAAAAGAAATACAAGGACATGGTTGAAAATGCGCCTGAGATTATATTTAAGATGGACAGTCATGGAAAATTTCTGCATGTGAACAGGCTGGGACTGGATTTACTTGGATATAGCGCAAAGGAAATGTCCAGGATGTACTTGTTCGATCTTATTCCCAGCGAGAATGTAGCGGTTGTTAAGGAACAATACAACATGTTGATGAGCGCGCCGAAGGATAACCGCCTGGTTACGGCTTTGTTGACAAGATACGGCAAAGTATTGGACGTTGAAATTTTTTGTTCCGTACAATACGATACTTCTCATAGAAATTATATTGTAAGCGCATTTGTTCGTGATGTGACAGAACGGCGTGATTTGGAAAAAAAGGTGTCTGAATACCATGAGCGTTTAGAAAATTTATTAAGAGAAAATACGCTGAGATTGAGTGAAACCAAAAAAAAGATGTACCATCAGAAGAAATTCCTGGATGCCCTGATACAAAATACGAAGGTGTACGTAGTGACGATAAATTCAAAGGGGAAAGTAGTGTTTGTGAATCGTGCTATAGAGAACAGGTTCGGATATGCGCTAAAAGAAGTTTTTGGAAAATCTGTAGTGGATGTGTTTATCCCCAGGGACAAAATGGCAGATTTACTGGACGATATTCAGATGCTCTTGAGTGGCGATAGGGGAGAACAGATTGAGTTGCCTTTTGCTACCCGGGATAATCATGTCCGTGATATTTTATGGAATGTGACCTATTTTAAGGATGAGTATGATGCCGTTTCTAATATTAACCTGTTTGGTTATGATGTTACTGAACAAAATGTATTGAGGGAACAACTCATACAGGCTGAAAAGATGAGTAGTTTGGGGACGATGATTTCCGGGGTTGCCCATGAACTGAATAATCCACTGTCGATTATTTTAAATTTTGGCGAACTCATGATGATGCGTGAAAAATTATCAAAGAGCGCAACGAATAGATTACAGCATATTATAGACGCATCTCAGCGTTGCGCCCGTATTGTCGAGAACCTCCTTAAATTTGCGACAAAACGTAAGACCGTCAGGAGGGAACAATACATTTGTATCAATGAAGTTTTAAAAGAGGCACTCGCATTAAAACTCCATGAACTGCGGGTTAATAATATCAAGGTAGAACAATTGCTTTCCCATAACTTACCTATGACTATGGTCGATCGGGTACAGCTTATGCAGGTCTTTATCAACCTTATTAATAATGCCTACGACGCTGTGAAAAATGCTCCCGACAGAGGGATATTGACTCTTCGTACGTCCCGGAAGGGGGGGGAGATTGTTATCGAATTTGAGGATAACGGGCCAGGTATACAGGATCAGGAAAAGTTATTTACACCCTTTTATACCACGAAGGAGGTGGGAAAAGGTACGGGTCTGGGGTTGGCTGTAAGTTATGGGATCGTAAAAGAACACGGCGGAACGATTATAGGTAATAACACTCAGAAAGGCGCAATTTTTACTGTCATGCTTCCCATTAAGGAACAAACGAATAAAGACATCAATTTACCTGTTATTAAAAGGGAGTATAATTTTAAGGGTTTACATTTATTGCTGGTGGAAGACGAGGTTAGCATTGCCGAGTCTTGTGCTGAATTGTTGACGACAAAAGGCTGTCATGTAACATCAGCATCCAGTGCAAAAGATGCCATGATCGCTATCCAGAAAGATCATTTTGATATAGTTGTTATGGACTTGAAAATGCCCGGAGAAATGTCCGGAATCCAACTCTACGAGTGGATGATGAGCCATATACCCGCCATGAAAGGTAAAATAATCTTGATGACAGGAGATACTTTGTCTACGGAGTGCGGTGCATTTATTGAAATGAGCAAGGCGGATTTAATTTCTAAACCGTTTCATTTTAATGATTTTCTTGAAAAAATAGACCAAATGGCAAAAGACACAGGGGCGCTTCAGGCGTGATATCCTGAATGTGCAGGAACACCGGCTTATTCTAAAAAATCAATTCCCGTTTGTATATCTTCTTGTATTATTTCCAATAAGATTTGATTCTACGATTTGTTTAAATATATTTGTAATCGTGGGATCAAAATGAATACCAGAATATCTCAGGATAATGTTCAGGGCATCTGTTTTAGATGCGCAGGGTTCATAAGTGTTTATTAATTCCGGCCTGCAGGTACCTGTAGGATAGGTCAGATTATCAAACATATCAGCAATCCTGACGATACGCGCCGCAAGAGGAATAGCGCCATTTTTAATACCATCTGGATATCCTGTTCCATCCCAATTCTCATGATGATGTAATGCAATATCCCGCGCCATTTGGAAAAAGGGTTTTTTACTCAAAAATTGTTCGCCATGAATGGTATGTGATTTCAGGACTTCTAATTCCGCCTGTGTTAAAACGTCCGCCTTTTCTCTGATATACTGTGGAACGGCTACCAGGCCAATATCATGCAGGAGGCTGGAATATCGGATGGTATCTATAAAAACAGTATCAAGGCCCATATGTTTTGCAATAACCGTTGAATACTCACTGGTGCGTAAAAGGTGCATAACTAATCCTTCTTTTTCAAAGCCCCTGCATATTTTTATCAGCGTATAAATAGTTTCAAGGTGAATTTCTTTTAAGGTGTTGTTCATTGACTGTAATTGCTTCCGCATGTCGTCGAAGAGGAAGACGAGCTTTCCCAATTCGTCTTTTCTGCTGGTTTTGACAGGGTGATCGAATTCGCCTTTAGAGATCTTAACGGCGGCATTCTTCAATTTATAAATGGGTCTCAGCAGGCTCTTGGATATCATCCATGATATAAAGAAAAGCAGGATAACGACCGCAATCGTTGTGAAGATGGCATGCATGGTAATCCGGTTTACAAAGTAAAAAAATGTAGACTGCGGCATGGTATAGATAAGCTTCCAGTCCTTTTGCTTTAAGGCGACACAAAAACCGTGATTAATTTCGGGGTTTACAAATAACCTGTGTTTAAAATAAGTACTTTCACGGCTATTTCTCAGGGTGTTGGCTACTTCCTGATAGTTGGTAGACCCAATTTCGGTAATACATTCTCCATAACTATTTTTTGAGATAAGTTCTTTTTCGACAGCGGGAGGGAGAGGTATCCATGATTTAAAGAGAAGATTCCTGTCTGAAGCGTGCGCAATTCTAACTCCATGTTTATCGGATAAGACACAAACTACCCCCTTGCCCAGACGGTCTTTTTCTTTTTCGATGAGTGAGTGAAGCCACTTTGCATCAGTGGCCAGTATTAATACTGCAATGACATTATCTTCCGCATCCTTTACAGGGGCGCTGCAGTAAATGTAAGACTTGTTGCCATCCATAGATGGCTCAGAAACATAAATATTCCCCTTTAAAGCTTCTTTAAATATATCTCTTTGTGAAAAATTGTATTTAAATGCCGTTGAGGTTGAAAACCTTTCTTTTCCTCCTTTATCTAAAAGAATGATACCTTCATAATAAGGAGATAGTTTTTGTAATGTATTCAAACATTGGATAGCGCAATTCTTGATTTTTTGTTTGGAGACTCGATTCCCTTTAAGATAATCAATGAGGGTATGATTATTCCTTATATTGCAAACAAGCGTTTTGTGAGACAATAAAAGATCGTCGATATTGCTGGCAACCCTTTCTGCATCACCTTTAATGGTATTTTTGTTGGCCTGTATAAGGATATCCTTGTCTTTCCAGTCATTATATGCAATCAGGCCCAGAATTGGTAATAACGTTACCAGCAAAAACGTAAAGAAAATTTTTAGGAAAATACTGGTTCTCATTGTCTATTTTTCCAGATTTCTAAAAGCTTCAAACATCTTTTTAATAGAATTATCGGTTGTTTTGTCTTTTGCCTTAGCAAAAAGCAAACAACTGTTTTTAATCTGGCTGCGCAGGTTTGTAACAGCATAGACTGTTGCGGCCAGTTTCTTTTGCTATATATAACGCTTCGTCTGCCCTTTTTATAAGGTCTTCTGCATTTTCTGCGTCTTTAGGAGAACTGGCAATTCCGATACTTACTGATAATTGAGATTGTATCCCATCGTGCTTGATCGGGTATGCGTAAACAGCGGAACGTATACGTTCCGCGAGTGTAAGTGAATTAAACGTATCATCATCTCTCACTATTACGGCAAATTCCTCGCCTCCATAACGGGCGCAGACATCAACTGTCCTTGTCTGTGTCTGTATTATAGTGGCAATGGTTTCGAGCACAAAGTCACCAACCTGATGACCGTATGTATCGTTGAACTGCTTAAAATGGTCAATATCAATCATCAAAAGTGAAATTGTGTAGTGGTACCGTTTTGAGCCTTCAATGTTTTCGTCCAGCCTCCTTTGAAATTCCTTATGATTCAATAAACCAGTAAGTCCGTCGGTAACAGCAAGCTGTTGGACGTGTCCATAGAGCCTCGCATTTTCTATAGCAACGGACGCCTGATAGGTTATGGTAAGGAGAATCTCTTCGTCCTCTAACGTAAAGCACTCATCGTTAGCCTTATTGGCTAATAACAGCCCGCCGCTTATCTTCCCGCCATTTGTTATAAGCGGCACACCGAGAAGCGTGCGGATTGGCGGGTGGTTTGGTGGCAATCCTATAGAACGTGAATCTTCCGTTATATTATCTAACCGAATGGCCTTGCCTTCCTTTATTACCGCGCCTAAAAGCCCTTTTCCCTTTGGCTGGCCTCGAATTTGGAAAGATCCCAATTGATTTGGCGCTGAAACCTTGAAATATTTGATGTTTTTACCTTCCTCGTCTAGTAATACTATGCTTCCCATCTCGGCATTAACTATCCTTCGGGAAATGTTGACAAGGTCTTGAAGAAGATGTTCTAGCTCAATATGAGAATGTATTTCAACAGCCACATCATTAAGATACCTGAGCTGTTCAATCTTTCGTTCGATAGATGCGGTCATGATGTTAAAGGTCTTCCCTAGCTGACCGATTTCATCGCCATTGACAAAGGGTACTCGCTTTGCGAGATTACCACGGGCAATTTCTTTGGATATCGAGGCGAAAGTATGGATACGGTTTGTACTCAGACGGCCAATGACAATAGATGCTACGATGACCACACAGACGATAATACCGCTGATAATGCTTATATAAAATATACTGGTATGAACAGGCTCAAGAAAGGTCGCTTCTGGTATGGTAGCGATGATTCGCCAGCCATTGTTCATAATCTTGATGACCGAATGATAAGTCCCTTTCCCTATAATAAGTTCGTGTTGAAAATATTGCAGCGGCAATGACTTGGTTACAGCATCCATTACCTCTGGGATATCAGTTGGTGCTATTTCGTTGATATCGCTTCCATACCGTTTTTCCTGTAAAATTTGTTCTTTGACTTCCGGTTTTAAAGGTATCCATGACTTGAAAATCAAGTCCCTGGTTGTTGAATGTGCAATACGCACCCCGTCTGAATTGGATAATATCACTGCGTTTCCTGCGCCCACCCTTCCGTTTTCTGTTTCAATAAGTTTCCATAATTCTTCTGCGCTACACTGTGCTACCAGGACGCCAATTATGTTGTCTGTGTGTTTGATTGGTATACTAAAGTATATGGATGGTTTTCCTTTATCCAGGGAAGGTGGAGAAACGTATTTTCCACCTTTCATTGCCTTACAGAAAGTTGGTCTGGTTCCAAAATTCGCATCGGTTTTATTGCAGGTGCCCAGCACTACATTGCCCTCTGTATCCATAAGACAAAAAGATAAAAAATCAGGGGCAATCCGCAGTTTGGCTCGAAGTGAAGATGCCGTCTGGCGGATAATGTGAGGTTGTTCTTTTACATTTTTTAAAGTTAAGATGTGGATGAGTTGGGGCATATCAACTATTTTGTAAAGGTGTTTGAATTTGTAATCTATGAAGTGATTAATGGAAGCTGCCACATTTTCGGCCTGCACTTTTAGAACATGTATTGTTTGTTCTGTTAGCTTGACTTTTCCTAAGGTGTAAAAACCATAGGTTGTGATAAAAAGCGGCAGTATGGATATAAGCAAGAGGATGATAAGGAGTTTTTTACCAATAGATAAATTTTTAAAGAGGTTCATAGGTTCTTCCTAATTTCCTGCATCATTCCCTTCTTAGATAGCCATTTAAAGGTCTCTACTACTTAATGGATCAGAAAAGACATTGCTATACCTCACTAGAAAGCAATGTAAGTGCCAAGCATTCTGGGAAAGAACATATTTATAGTAAGTATTTTATAATAAGATAGTTAAAGACTGATATTTTTATTACTTGGATATAGATATACTATCATAAAATATAAAATTGTGTAATATTTACATTGTATAATTGTAAATATTACAAATAAATAGAAACGACAGTACGTATTCAGCTAACTGTAACAAGATATGGAAATATTTTCCTGTATAAAAATAATTTTGGGAAAAAGGTTAAATTATTTCAATAATATGCCGATATAAAAAGAAGACAGGATAGTGGCATCGCAGAGTAGGAAGTGGTGGTTTTGTAAATTTCGTCAATATTGGTTTGTTGAAACAGGTTTATAGTCTCTCGGATGGAGTGGTTCTTGATTGGAATGGCGAAGTGTTTTTAGTAAAGATACCTGTAAAGGAATAAGATGGAAATGAGTCGACGAATGCTATATAATTTTCACGGTTTTACGGGTAATGGCAGTCATTAACTTTATGGGAGATTTAACATGTCAATAGAAAATATTTCCAAAACATCTCTAAATGCCAAGGTTGCAAATCCGGGTCGTATTGAGGCCAACCAGTCACAAATAAAAGCAGAAAAAGGCAAACGCACGGCTCATGCGAAACTCGATACAGTAGATATTTCAAAGGAGGCCAGGAATCTTGAACAGACGGTTGAGAACCTGAAAACCGTTGTTCGTGAAATCCCGGATGTAAGAGATGCAAAGGTGGAAGAAGTGAGGGCAAAATTAAAAGATGGTTTTTACGACCGTCCGGAAGTGATCGAGGAAGTGGCAAACAAAGTTATAGATGCCTTTAGTATTAAAAAGCAGGAATCATAGCTATGCTTGATGATAGAACAACTGGCGCTAAGAGTGTTGGCAAGCGTTTCATAGGGGTAAAGTTTGACTGTTGTCAGGTATATGCAAGGATCTATGTAAATAACGAAGGAACAGCGTATGAGGGTAGATGTCCGAGGTGTTTACGGAAAATACATGTCAAGATACGCAAGGATGGTGTAAATTGTAGGTTTTTTTCAGCATTTTAATGCGATGCTTTTATTTGGCGAGACGTTTATTCGTAGTTGAAAGCCTGTCTATTTGTATGATGTTGAGATACAAATAAACAGGTTTTTTTATTTTATAAAAAAAGCCTTTTGACGATAAATTTTAGTAATGATAAGAATTAATTTCAAGTTATATCAAAAATTGTTGACGGCGTTAATTATCTTTCCGATTGTTGTTGGCAGTGTAGGCTATGGAAAGGATATAAAGTCAAAGGTTGTTATCTTCCCCTTTAAAAACAGCGTTGATTCAAATGCTCCCATAAAAGGGATCGAAGATGTTATACGAAGCGAACTGATTCGCTCTGGATATTTTACGATTGTAGAACAAGAAAGAACCTTTGAGTTTATGAGAGAGACCGTACTCAACAACTTTTTTAAAGTTGATAATGTGGATGTTAAAACAGCGGTGTCTAAAGCAAGCATTGTTGATTTGTTTGCAGGTGTTGACCTGAAAATGGTTGTTCATGTCTCGGAAAGGTTGAAGGCAGATTTTGTTGTTAAAGGCGCTCTTAACCAGTTTGGGGATAACTTTAGGGCAGATATAGAAGTTGTTAACGTAAAACTAAAGGAGACGGTGAGTGCGCTGGTAGGTGAATGTGAATCGAAAGAGAAAATTTCTGAGATGTTGGAGCAACTTTCACAGCAAATCGTTAATGTTTGTAAAGGCGTGAATGTACAGAGGGAGGTTGATCATATACAAAGCAGTTATCAACAAGGGAAATTAACCTATGAAGAAACATTGGATAGATTAAAGAGGCTTTCTTCCGGGATGCCTGGTGTATTTATAATTCACTGTGCTCTATTTTCAAACTATTTAGGACATCCGGAGATGGGGGATAACTTGATTGAAGAAGGCGAAGAGATAATAAATTTGTTTGATGCTGATAATGAGGAAGATATGAGGTATCTATCCTCTTTAGGGATAGACCCTTTTTATGAATTGGCAAATGTTTATGTTGTAATGGGGAAGTTGGACCGTGCAATTGAAATTTACAGGCGAGCGATCCGAGTATACCCCATGAATCATGCAAAGTACTTTAAGCAATTAGGGGTATTGTATAAATTAGAGGATGAGACCGAAGCTTCCATTGACGCCTTTAGACAAGTATTGAATATGAATCCAGCAGATTGTGAGGCAAGATACAATCTGGCCTCAGTGTACGAGGCAAAAAGTGATATGCTAAATGCCCTTGAACAATATCAGGCTTGTTTGAAGTATACAAAGAATGCAGCAGAAAGTTCTAGAGTAAAAGAGAAGATTAAGCAGTTACAGTCAAATGAAGGTATTAATGCTAAATAATTGAGCTGGTATATTGTTTGCGCATATCTTTGACGTTCAGGAGTTTCCATTGGCCGCAGAGTACAGAGAGTGCAGAGTAAAGGAGCAGTTGCGAGTCTCTGGCTCATGAGGGTTTACTCAGTGATTAAATCTAATAATAAAAATGTTGAATTATTAAACATACTGTGGTAGCCTTTTTGTTTAAAATTTAAACATTCTTGAAAATACCGTGTGATTTTTACTACGGAAAAGGGGGGTAGTAAATGATATCAAAGGGGGTAATTCTTATTGTAGATGATGAAGAAACGATTCGGTTTTCAATAAAAGAATTTTTAGAGGGTCAGGGGTATGAGGTTCATGTTGCAGAAACTTGTGAGCAGGCATTGGAGAAGATAAATGAACTCTTGCCTGATTTGATACTGTTGGATTTACGGTTGCCCACGATGGGTGGTATAGCGCTTCTTGAGAAAGTAAAAGTAAAAGACCCCAATGTTTTAATGATAGTTATGACAGGATATGGAAGTGTTGATTCTGCTGTAGAGGCGATGAGGATGGGCGCTTATGACTATTTAGAAAAACCGTTTAAGGTGGAGCATTTGAAGCTGGTTATTGAAAAGGCGCTGAGTACCCAGGCATTAAGGCGCGAAGTTTTGGAGTTAAGGGCGCAGCAGTGGACTTTTACCGACGAGCCAAGTGGAATAATTATTGGAAATAGTCAACCGATGAAAGAAATTTATAGCCTTATTAAACAGGTTGCGAAGAGTCCTTCAACGACGGTATTAATACAAGGTGAGAGTGGTACAGGAAAGGAGCTTGTAGCCGCTGCGATACATCGTTTGAGTTCGCGAAAGAATGGGCGGTTTGTAGATATAAATTGCGCTGCCCTGACAGAGAGTCTGCTTGAGGCAGAACTGTTTGGATATGAAAAGGGCTCATTTACCGGCGCTACTGCAACCGGCAAGCCGGGTTTGTTTGAAGTTGCCGATAAAGGAACAATCTTTTTGGATGAAGTAGGTGAGATGGGGATTGCATTACAGTCAAAGCTTCTCAGGGTTCTCCAGGAAAGACAATTCAAAAGAGTCGGCGGGATTAATGATATTAAGATTGATGTCAGGGTTATTGCCTCGACCAATAGAAATTTAGAAGAAGAAGTGGATGGGGGTAATTTTAGAAAAGATCTTTATTATAGATTGAAGGTGTTGCCGATTTACGTTCCACCCTTAAGAGAGAGAGGGGAAGATATTTTACTTTTAGTGAAACATTTTGTACATAAATATAATAACGAATTTAATAAAAATATTCATCATATACCTCCGGAGACAGAGAGACAGCTTTTGGAATATCACTGGCCTGGAAACGTTCGTGAGCTGAAAAATGTGATAGAACGAGCTGTATTGATTGCATCCGACGGCACTTTATTGCCGGAATTAGTCGCACCCATCAGCTCAGAGAAAAAAGCTATCGTAACCGATGTTGGCGATAGCGGAGAGAATAATGGCAAGTTAAGCGTCCATTCACTGGCAAGCATTGAAAAACAGCATATTCAAAAGGTTCTCAATGAGACCTCCTGGCGGAGGACAGAGGCGGCAAAGATACTGGGTATTAACCGAACGACTTTATACAATAAGATAAAAGAATATGGCATAAGCCAATCATAAATTCAGCATTAATACAGAGAAATATGAAAAAAAAGATTTTGTTGGTAGATGATGAAGAAACGCTGCGTTGGGCATTGCACGAAGCCTTGTCGGAAGAAGGTTTTGATATAGAAAACACCAACGACAGCGTTAAAGCCCTGGAGTTCACGAGAAAGACCAAATACGATTTGGTGATTAGTGATTTAAAGATGCCTATAATGGGCGGACTACAGTTAATATCTGAGATAAAGAAACAAAATCCAGACACCAAGGCCATTATCATCACTGCTTATGGTTCTGTAGAAGCCGTTATAGAAGCTATGCATCTCGGCGTATTGGACTTTATAACAAAACCATTTAAAATTGAGCATATTAAGCGCGTTATTTACAGAGTTCTAAGTGATTCGGCGCTATCATATCTTAATAACAATATTAGTAGCACAAAGAGCGCTGATAATGAAAGATTGAAGAATGATCTTTGCAGTCAAACAGATGTATTTTTTGTCGCAAAGGATGCGACAAAAACGGGAGGCAATATATTTTATGACGTTGTTGAAATTGGGAAGTTAAAGGCATTTCTGGTTGGGAGTATTTCCAGTGAAGCAGATATAAAAGATGTAGACGTTTTAGTTAAAACGATCTTTCGTTACGTGTTAAAAAATGATTATTCCCCCGCTTTTTTGATAAAAGAGGTTAATCAGTATCTCTGTAAAAATATTCTAAAACGCCTTCCCGTATCACTATTTTGCGCCGTTTTAGATGCGCGAAGCCAAACGCTTTGTTATTCAATTCATGGGGAAGAGCTAACGTGTTTCATAAGTCTGCCCGAAAAAGGAGTCGAGGTGTTGGAATCTTCTCCTTTCCCCTTAAATATGTTCCCAGGAATGGCAATTACGGAAAGTAATGCATCCTTTGTTGCAGGCAGCAGAATAGTATTGATACGGAATGGCGCATTGTCAAAAGTTCTGAAAAGTGGGACAATTACGGCGGATAGATTTAAAGACGCAATATCTGACGGGAGTGCGACAAATTGCGAGGATATGGCAAAGGGTATAAAGCTTCAAATAGAAGGGCTCGATGTATCGATTGCTGAGGAAAAGGATTGCGCTGTAATTGTTTCATGCAGTGGATTCGAGGCGCAGACATCGGCGTTGTCTGAGGAAGTCATGTCTATTCCAATACCCATCGGTAATTACGGAGAAATATTAGAACAATTTGATAGAAAGTTATTGCCTCTTGTGGCAGATGATTGTAAGAGAAGCGAAGTTGTTACCTCTGTTAATGAAGCGGTCTTGAATGCAGCATCTTTCGCATATCATAAAGACGAAAAGGGGGCAATCTTTTTAAAATTTGCGATGTTAGGGGACGAGATTGTTGTAGAGGTTTCAGATCATGGTTGCGGGTTTGACATGCAGACTTATACAGAACCGGACGTTACGTTATATAAAGACTTAACAAAAAAAACTGGCAGGGGATTATTCATAATGAAGCAATTAATGGATAGGGTGATGATACAATCCTCCAGGGAAACGGGCACTGCGGTCCATATGGCAAAGCGAGTCATCTGTAATGAAAATTGAGAGACGAGAAAAAGAGAAAGCAACAATATTATCACTTACGGGGGATTTGGTTTACGAGGGAATAGATGAACTTGAAAATCAATTTAAGTTATCGTGTGACGATGCCCATCATGTCATACTGGATTTTGCGCGCACAAGATACCTCTCCGCTAAGGCATTGGGCATAATGGCATTTTATGTAAAACACTTCAGAGACAGGCAAAAGGGGTTAAAATTAATTAACGTTAATGAAAATATAAAAAAATTGCTTGTCATTACAGGCTTATTAAAACTTATCGAAATATTTGACGATGAAGATGCCGCTCTGGCAAGCTTGGGACCTCAGGTTGGGAAATTAGAGAAGATGCTATTATGGGCCAAGAAGGATTTTATTTAGAAATTTGTTTAATGAGGTAAATAAACATGTCTGATTTAATAACTCAGGATCAACCACAAGCAGTAACGGAAATCCCTGAACAAACAGCAGGCCCGTTAGTTGTCGTTGGCAAAGAATCAAAGAATAAGAAATTCTCATTACCGAAGGTAAACATTTCTAAAATTGTTTTATTCGTTCGGCAACAGGGAGTTTCGATAGCCATGAATCTCGCAATCCTGGTGGTGGTCTGTCTTTTATTCCTTTACCAAGTGAATCGGAGTAAAGATGGAAATAAGGTTGTGGGACGTATTGATGAGGAAAAGGTAATTGAAAACCTTACAAAAAATTTAGACTTAGATAAGGACACAACTAAAACAGCGCAACAAAAGAAGACAAAGGAAAATACCCTTGTAAAGCAAGAAAAGGAAATGCCAGGCTCAAAGAACGAATCTCGTGCTATGAAAGTGGACAATTCAAAATACGTAATCGAGGCAACTAGATTATACGAA
>DBJWYX010000016.1:0-17001 GCA_052360825.1 Candidatus Wunengus sp. YC64 | reverse complement strand
CGCATAAATCGTATGGTTGGCACATGTCTCGTTATTTTCACCTTTCACCGTGACGGTAACTATGGCGCTCTTCCCACGTCTTATCGACAATTTTTTTGGCTTCACCTTTAATGTGGAAGGCACGCATTCTGGTACCGATGAGATGGTGGCCGTATCGGTGTAAATATAATCCCCGCTGCTTGCACTATTACCATTTGCCTCATTTCCCGCTGCATAAAAGGTAATTGGACCTGAAACGCTTGCAGTTGGAGCTGTCCATGGAACTGTCCAGGAGTTCTCTCCTGTACCAATCTTAGTGTGGGCAGCATACAGATTATCGTAAGATTCTGTTTGAGCCGTATCGTCTTTACCGGCAAAAGTGCCGACTTTATTATTCGAGGCATCCACTGCCGTAATCTCAAATCCATGTATCGCTGTTGAGGTATTAGTAAATACAATTGTAATGTCTAAAGTTTGACCGGGTTTATATTCAGAAGAAGGCAAACTTATTGAGAACTTAGCCGACCCGGCGTTCACAGCAAAACTGGTGTGACAGGTGGAGGCACACGTGTCATCGCCACAAATTTCTCCTGGATTCCCTGTCCGTTCTGCTGGCGGCCCACCGGAAAAACCAAAAACGAGTTTACTTCCTATAAGAACAACAGCAAATACGAAGCAAAAATATTTTTTTACCATATGCATCCGATGAAATAAAAAAAGGGAGCGCTTTAAGGCGCTCCCTTTTATTGAATTTGTTAATTGGCTCATCTGTTTTATCATAAAGCCCTATATCATGTGTGCCGTTTCTTACATCGTGGTTTAGCGATTCCTAGCCTTTTCAAGGGAAAGTGGCGGCACGGGAAATGTTCCTTCTACCCGCTGTATTCCCTCTTTACTCTTCGACCATATTACACTGATAGCTGATCTCATTATCACCCGTGATCTTTCGTACGTCATCAGCATTTTAAAAATAAAATACAACTTCAGCATGACGATAAGAGTTAAAGGAGACGCCAAAAGGAGCGCCTTGGTCTTTGACATCTCTATGGCAATGCATTGACTTACATAGCATATTAATAATGCCATCGACGTAAAACTGGCAAGAAGAATAAGCCCTATCTTTACCGACATATAAACAACGGCACAATTCATGAGATGTGATTTGTGTGTTTCCTTAAAATCGTAAACAGTCTTTAATAACTTTCTAGCCTTTTCCTGTATGTTTATAACCCACCCAGTATTTTCAAATGTTATCGTATCCAACATAACATACCCCTTATATACACATACATCCTTAATGAATCTATCATTTAGTATCTGCAAAACGGTGACTATATTGATTCTTGTAATATTCCATAAATTCACCGCTCTTTATTCGTTTCCACCATGATTGGTTATTGATGTACCATTTTACCGTATCCTTAAGGCCATTTCCAAACCTTATTTTTGGTTTCCAGCCCAGGGACATCAACTTGGTGCAATCCAGGGCATAGCGTCTGTCATGGCCTTCCCTGTCTTTCACATGTTCTATCAACATTCCAGGCTTCTTGAGTTCCTCCAGGATAAAACATGCCGTATCGATATTACACCGTTCATTACCACCTCCGATATTATACACCTCACCGTGCTTCCCGTGAGTCATTAAAAAATCAATAGCCTCACAATGGTCATCAACATGTATCCAGTCCCGCACCTGTTTTCCATCGCCATACAGCGGCAGCTTTTTGTCTTCCAATGCATTTGTAATAAAGAGCGGAATGAATTTCTCCGGATACTGATATGAACCGTAGTTGTTGGACGCCCGCGTAATAATAATCGGCAATTTATAGGTTACCCAGTACGCATAAGCCAGTCTGTCTCCACCGGCCTTGCTGGCGGAATATGGATTACTTGGGTTTAAGGCATCCGTTTCCTTAAAAGCGCCATGATGGGCTGTGCCGTAAACTTCATCCGTAGATATCTGAATAAATTTTTTTACCGGAAACCGCCGCGACCCCTCCAGCAAAACAAAGACGCCTTTCATATCGGTATCAATAAAGGTACTTGCACAGGAAATGCTTCGGTCGACGTGTGATTCAGCGGCAAAGTTGACTATTGTATCAATGCTTTCTTCCGACAGAATGCGTTCTACTAATCCCTGATCACAGATGTCCCCTTTGTAAAACTTGAACAGTTTAGACTTTTTTGAGTCTTCCGTAACGTCCTTCAGGTTTTCAAGATTGCCGGCGTAGGTCAACTTATCGAGCACCACCACCCGACTGCCCTGATTAACCATACGGCGGGTAAAGTGACTTCCTATGAATCCCGCACCACCTGTGACAAGTATCGTCATAGATATTCCCTATTCAAAAATTTCCTTTATATCAATATCAAAACCTTGTATTACAAACGAAGACAAACGAGGTGTTTGTCCTACCACACCTTTGTTGTAACTTTTACCCAGAAACTCACCCTCTTTTAAATTCAATACCTCAATGGTTTCCTGCACAGGGTCAACAATCCAGTACTCACGCACCCCTTTTTTTGCATACAGTTTCTTTTTTATACCCAAATCTCTTTTAGACGTACCCGACGACAATATCTCAATAAGCAAATCAGGTGTACCTTTAATATTATCCTTTGTAATAATCTTTCTGTTTTCGTTGGTTACAAAGATAATGTCAGGCTGGACAATATCTTCTTCTGAAAACAATACATCAAACGGCGCGCAATAAACATAACCAAGCTTATTTTTTCTGACGTAATTAAATACACAATTGAAAATATAAGCCAAAATATGCTGATGTGCTTCATTGGGGGAAGGTACCATAAACAATTCTCCATCAATAATTTCGTATCGTTTATCTTCCGGAAGCTGGAGATAGTCTTGATAATTGAATTTAATGGCTGTTTGCATAATGAGCCTCCTTGAAATTTATACGAAACTAACTATTTTCGTAACAGTCCACCCCCACCTAAACCTCCCCCGTCAAGGGGGAGGAATACAAGGGGACAATGAGTATCCCCCGCCCCTGGTGAGCAATGTCATTGAATTAAGGGAGAGTGTTAAAGCCCGAAGGGCTGACAGAGTATAGCCCAGGGCGACAGCCCTGGGATAAGGATTTAATAATATTTTAGCCCTGAAAGGGCGACACATTATCTTAATTCAATGACATTGCCCCTGTGGGAGGGGGTGAACTGTTACCTATTTTCTTTATACCATACCTTGTAAAAATTTCATGGTCAACAAAAAAACAAAAATCCCCCTGATCTCATTTTGAACAAAACCAGGGGGATTGTATTTTTATATACTATGTACAATTACAACTAATGGACGTTTGCAAGCTTCAACCACGTATCGGCCCGTTTAAGGGCGGCTTGTGCCCTTTCTTTCTCTTCGGCGCTTCCCACCTTTGTTAGCGCCTTTTCTGCAGCATCTTTTTCAGCACGTGCCTTTTCAATATCCACCTCACCCTCTTTCATACATGTATCGGTCAGCACAACGACATTATTTGCCACGACCTCTAAAAATCCCCCTTCAACCGCAAAGCGCATGGTTTTACCACTCGAATCTTCAGCCATTATAATGCCCGTCTTCAATTCTGTAATCAGTGGCGCATGGTCGGCAAGAACGCCAAACGCCCCTTCAGTCCCATCAGCAGAAATGCCCTGGACGACTCCGTTATAAACAACTCTCACCGGTGTAATGATCTCAAAGTTAAATGTTTTTGCCATGATTATCCACCCATCTGCTTTGCTTTTTCCACCACCTCTTCAATACTACCCACCATGTAGAAGGCCTGTTCTGGCAGATTGTCATGTTTACCTTCGACCACCTCTTTAAACGCCCTGATGGTTTCCTTTAAAGGCACATACTTTCCTTTAGTTCCTGTAAACTGTTCGGCAACAAAGAATGGCTGTGACAAGAACCTCTGTAACCTCCTTGCCCTGCCAACCAAAACCTTGTCATCTTCTGAGAGTTCTTCCATACCAAGAATGGCAATAAAGTCTTGAAGTTCTTTGTAACGCTGCAATATCCTCTGTACTTCTCTTGCTACTTCATAATGTTCCTGTCCGACAATTCTTGGGTCAAGTATCCTGGATGTCGACCGCAGTGGATCGACTGCAGGATAGATACCCAATTCGGCAATTTGACGGGATAGCGCTATCGTAGCATCCAGGTGAGGAAATGTTGTTACCGGCGCAGGATCAGTAAAGTCATCAGCAGGCACATAAACAGCCTGCAAGGATGTAATCGAACCCTTCTTGGTCGTTGTAATCCGTTCCTGCAAATCACCCATCTCAGTTGCTAATGTTGGTTGATAACCCACGGCAGAAGGCATACGACCCAAGAGCGCCGACACCTCAGAACCTGCCTGCACAAACCTGAAGATGTTATCAATAAACAAGAGCACGTCCTGTCCTTCTGTGTCTCTGAAATACTCTGCCATCGTCAAACCTGTTAAAGCCACTCTCAACCTGGCTCCCGGTGGTTCATTCATCTGACCAAAGACCAGCACCGTCTTATCAATAACCCCCGATTCCTTCATTTCAAGCCACAGATCATTTCCCTCACGTGTCCTTTCACCAACACCTGCAAATGCAGAATAACCACCGTGCTCGGTTGCGATACTACGGATAAGTTCCATAATCAGCACGGTCTTTCCCACCCCTGCACCACCGAACAAACCAATTTTTCCACCGCGAGCAAATGGTGCAAGCAAATCAATGACCTTCAAACCTGTTTCCAGCACCGTCGTCGTCGTCTCTCTTTCATCAAATGCCGGTGAAGGACGATGGATAGAAAGCCGGTTCGTAGTTTTTACATCTCCCAGCTTATCGATAGGATCACCTAACAGATTAAATACCCTTCCTAATACCTCTTTCCCCACCGGTACAGTTATTGGCGCACCCGTATCTATTGATTCCGTGCCCCGAACAAGCCCATCTGTTGAGGACATTGCAATACAGCGGACTGTGTCGTTCCCCAGGTGGTGTGCTACTTCTGCAATGATAGAAATTTTCCTTTGCGGGTCTTTTATACTAATCGCATTTTTTATGGCAGGAAGATTCCCCGGTGTAAATCGCACGTCGACAACGGGTCCGATTACCTGCGCAATTGTTCCTTTATTCTCTCTTTTTTTTGCAGCCAAAGGTCTTACTCCTTCCTTCTTTTTGAACTAACTATTATTTATTTGTTGAGAATTTGAAAACTATTTTATTTAATTCGGTTTATTTGGTTTTCACATCTACGCTCTACAACACTACCCATTTTTACTATTTCCAACTATTACGAAGCTTTATCGTACCAATGCCTCGGCGCCTGAAACAACTTCCAACAACTCCTTGGTAATTGCTTCCTGCCGTGCTTTGTTATAAGTACGAGTCAATTCATCGATCATTTCTCCGGCATTTTCAGTCGCGGCAATCATAGCCACCCGTCTTGCGGCAAATTCAGACGTCAAAGATTCCAAAATACATTGATAGATCTGAGTCTCTACGTATTTGGGAAAAAGGTGCTCAAGTATCTGGTCTACCGAAGGTTCTATAATATATTCCCCCACCAATTTTCCTTTTAAATCAAAGGTATCTTTTTCCAAAGGCAATAAACGGACACTCGTTGCAAACGATTGCATCACCGTGTGAAATTTAGTAAAAAATATGTGCAATTCTCCAAATTCACCTTTTTCATACCCCTCGATCAATTGAGCCGCTAATGCCTGAACCTTGTCATATCCGAACTTCTCTACCGTCTCTGGAATGTATCTTTCTTTTGCAGGCGCATACTTTCCTTTTGAAAAATAGACGTTTCCTTTTTTCCCGACCAGAACTAATTTAACGTTTTTATTGGCATGCACTTGAATAAATTCTACCACCTTCTTGATTATATTGTTATTATATGCCCCACAGAGACCCTTATCCCCTGTAATCAGAACAATCTTGACATTTTCCGTCTTGTGCCCTTTGTCGGTAAACCACGGATGTGATTTTTCGGGCGGCCTGCAAGAAATAAGTCTGCTCAGAACCTGATGCATCCTATCGGTATATGTCCTCGAAGCAATAACCCTGGACTCAACCCTCTTCAATCTGCTTGCAGCAACCATTTCCATGGCGCGGGTAATTTGCTTGATACTGGTAATACTTCGTAAGCGTTGTTTAATTTCTCGAGTACTGAGCATTCCTTAACCTTTCTTCGCAAAGGTTTGTTTGAATTCCTTGATAGCATTCTCTAACTTATGAGTCACTTCCTGATCAAGCTTTTTCTTCTCTTTAATCTCTATTCCGATGGAAGCATACTTTTCCTTCATAAATTTCAGGAATTCCCTGTCAAAGGTCTTGACCTTATCTACTGCAATATCATCCAAATATCCATTTATCCCAGCGAAGATCGACATAACCTGTTCTTCCACAGGAACGGGGGCATATTGAGGCTGTTTTAAAAGTTCTACAAGTCGCTCGCCCTTAGATAACTGTGACTGGGTAAACTTGTCCAATTCAGATCCGAATTGGGCAAAGGAGGCTAATTCCCGATACTGAGCCAGGGTTAATCGCAACATACCTGCAACCTTCTTCATGGCAGGAATCTGGGCGTTTCCACCCACCCTGGATACCGATAATCCTACGGAAATTGCAGGTCTGATACCGGCGTTAAACAAATCGCCCTCCAAATATATCTGCCCGTCGGTGATAGAAATAACGTTCGTCGGAATGTATGCCGAATAGTCGCCACCCTGTGTTTCTACCACAGGAAGGGCTGTCAGCGAACCTCCACCGAGCTCGTTACTTAGTTTGGCCGCCCTTTCCAAAAGACGCGAGTGGAGGTTGAAAATATCTCCCGGAAACGCCTCTCGACCGGGTGGGCGTCGCAAGAGCAATGAAATCTGGCGATAAGCTATGGCGTGTTTATACAAATCGTCATACATAATCACCGCATGCATACCGTTATCCCTGAAATACTCACCCATAGCACATGCGGCATAAGGCGCAATGTATTGCAATGGCGCAGGGTCAGAAGCAGAAGCTACCACAACAATGCTGTTATCCATTACCTTGCTATCTTCCAGAGTCTTTACAACGTCTGCAACGGTGGACATCTTCTGCCCGATTGCCACATAAATGCAATACACACCGGAATCCCGCTGGTTGATAATGGTGTCTACGAGAATAGCGGTTTTCCCCGTCTGCCGGTCACCGATAATAAGTTCACGCTGGCCTCTTCCAATCGGTATCATGGCATCTATTGACTTGATACCGGTCTGCAGCGGCTCTTTCACAGGTTGTCTTTCAACTACGTTGGGGGAAGAACCTTCAATAGATCTGAAATCGTCCGTAGCGATAGGCCCTTTCCCATCAATAGGCTGACCCAACGCATTCACAACGCGGCCCAATAAAGCCTTGCCCACAGGCACCTGCACAATTTTACCTGTAGTCTTTACGATATCACCTTCCTTAATCTTGGCATCAGAACCCAGCAGGATTACACCGACGTTGTCCTCTTCCAGGTTCATAGCGATACCGTATACATTGCCGGGGAATTCCAACAATTCGCTGGACATGCAATCGTCCAGACCGTAAATACGCGCAACACCGTCACCAACCTGCATGACGTGTCCCACGTTTTCCAACTTTAATTTTTCTTCATAACCTTCAATCTCTTTTTTGATAATTGAAGTAATATCACCTAGTGACATATCCCTTACTCCTGTTCAAGTTATTTCGTTTAAGTCCCCATTAAAAAAGGGGGTCTTCGTCGTGAGATCAGTCGAACGATTCAGGGGGTTGTGTATTTTCCTGGGTTATCCCCGTTTTCACGAGGACAAGTTTACAACCCCCTAGCCCCCTCCCCCCTTTATCCCCCTCGCTGAGGGGGACAGGTGGAAGGGGATTGTCTATGCCATACATCGTATAACCCGTTTAATTAAAATGAAAATGCCAAAATGCAAACTTTTTTGGACTTGCACCTTTCATTTTGCATCCGTTTTTATCATCATTCAGAGGCATTGCCTCGCTAAATTATGCAGTTCGCAATTCCAACAGCCTTGTCCGGAGATTTTTTAGTCTGCCAGCAATGCTGCCATCTACCATCGTGTTGCCGACTCGAATCATAATCCCTCCCAGAATCTGCGGGTCTTGAACAACCTCAACCTCCACCTTCTTACCGGTAAGCTTATCCAGGTGCTTCTTAAGGCCGTTCATCTGGTTTTCCGTTAAAGGAGCAACTGTCGTTACCCTGGCTTTGATGACACCTTTATTACTATCAACTGTTTCTTTGTAGATTGCGGGAAGAAACTCCAATATCTCTTCCTTTCTTCGATCCACAAGTAAATTCAAAAAGTTCGTCATGAGATCGGAAGCCGACGTGCCAAAAATCTTCTTGATCAACATCTTCTTCTCGTTCCGGGTAATCGATGGATGAAACAGTATCTTTTTAACGTCCCCGTGTTTTGTAATCACATCACTGACCAATGCCAAATCTTTTTCAATTTGTTCAAACAGCCCTTTTTTTGCAGCCACTTCCAGCAGGGCATTAACAAATGTAATAGCAACACTTTTATCTAACACGCAATTCCCCTATTTCTTCAATAAAGTCATCTACGAGCTTTTCAGCCGTCTGTGAACTGATAGATTGCCGAATGATCCTGGAAGAAGCCAGAATGGAGAGGGTTACCACCTGATTCCTTATATCGGCCAGCGCCTTCTTCCTTTCCTGATCGATCCCCTCCTTCGCCTTTACCTTCATCAATTCAATCTCTTCTTTGGCACGCTTAATTATTTCTTCGCTAACACGACTGCCTTCGTTTACGGCTTCCTGAATCCTCCTGGCAACCTCAGTTTCAGCATCAGAAATCTTTTTCTGATACTCCCCTTTAAGCCGTTCTGCCACTAACCTGTCGTCATCAATCTTTGTATAGGCGCTTTTTATTCCTTCGCTTCGCTCTTTTATCATGGCGGATATCTTGCCAAAAAGATATTTCTTGAGGACAAAAAGCAGTATGAGAAACCCGACGGCCTGAATAATAACGGCCTTAATATTAACACCCAAGGTATTTAAGATATCCAATTAAGTCCCCTCCCACGCCTATTTAACAGCGTGTTGAATTACCTCAAGGATAGCCTCCGTCTTGGGCAGTTTTCCCAACAGGATAAAGGACATCATCAAGGAGTAAATTGTTAACGATTCGATGAACGCCAGACCCACGAACATAACAAGCTGTATCTTTCCCGCCATCTCAGGTTGTCTGGCCATACCACTCGCTGCGCCAAAAACTGCAATACCCTGCCCGATACCACAACCAAAAGCCGCAAAAGCCAACATTGCCACCGCTATTGCCAACAAAGCAAAATAAATCACAACTACTTCCTCCTTTCAAATTTTTTCTTTGATGCAAATTTGCATCGTCCACACATTACGATTCTTCAACCTATATGACAATTTTATCTATATTAAACCGATAGTTCTCAATTATCCTTTCTTGCTCCAGCCTGGTTAAAACCTTAGCAGAATTTTGAGTCTTATCGAATTTAAACGGTTACGTTATTCAATTTTTCACAACTGTGCGCATAAATTCACCAGCCGAAGAGAGAAGTTCCTGTTTTGGAGTTTGTTTAAATATCTCAATCACATCTTTTGTTGGCGGGAGTTTGCCAATCAAAATGAAAGACAACATCAAGGAATAAATTGTTAATGACTCGATAAACGCCAGGCCGACAATCATAGCAAGCTGTATCTTTGCGGCTACAGCAGGCTGTCTGGCCATGCCTTCAACCGCACTACTAACCACCCGACCCTGACCTAAGGCACAACCAAATATTGCAACCACAATCAAAGCCACAGCTATTGCTATTGCTGCAAAATAAGTCATTTTGCCTCCCCCCCTTTCAAAAAATCAAAAAAATAAATCAAGCCACTATGTCATGACTACCTCCTTACAAATCAAAAACATATTTATTCATAATTATTATTAATATCTAACTTTAATGGTGTCCATGTTCTTCTTCATCATGAATGCCGATCGCACCCGCTATATAAAAGCTTGCCAACAGAGAAAAGATCATGGCCTGAATAGTGCTTCCAAGCAAGGCAAGAAAGACCATGGGCAGGTGTATCGGAACAGGGATAAGCCCAAACAAAAACGGGGAGAACCCAATAAATATGGCAATAACCGTATCCTCACCCATAATATTACCAAAGAGACGCATGGATAGCGACAACGGACGTGAGAGCACCTCCTGCATTATATGCAAAGGGAAGGTCAACGGGGCAAGCCAGATCGGCTTACCAACCATGTGCTTGAGATACCCAAAGATACCATTACTTTTTATGCCTTGATATTGAGTGACGAAAAAGACGATTAGCGCTAAAGAGACAGTCGTATTTAAATTACTTGTAGGCGAATGGAAGAGGGGTATCTGCCCCAGCATATTCATAATAAAGATATATATAAAGAAGGTTCCTATAAATGGAACAAATCGTTCTGCAACACGCCCCATCTGTGATTTGGTAAAATTTTCAAGCCCTTCCACTATAATCTCAAGCAACGACTGAAGCCTGCCAGGCACTTTCTGCAACCTTCTTGTGGCAACAATGGAAAATATGCCCAGAAATACAATAATCATTGCGGACATAATCAGGGGCACCAACTCGTGCTTCGTCAAGCCAAAAAATTGGGCATGAGGTTCGATGGGTACAAAATCTATAAACGACGGTAATTCAGTTGTGCTTTCACTTCCACCACCCGCACCGGACACTAGAACTGCACTCCTTTCTTATTTCTCAATTGAGAAACTTGACTTAATATTTTTCGAAGGTACTTTAATCGACCTGTTCAAATAATTTACAAACAATCTGCTTCCAACCTTCATAACAATTACTGCCACTACGATGCTTAAACCAAGCGACATAGCGGCAACATTAATCTCCAGGAATAGGCAGGCCGAAAGCAACATCGCCCCTATGATAAAGTACTTCAGGAAACTTATCTTGAGGAAAAAACCCTTAATTTTCTCCCTCTTTTGCCGTACCGCATATTGTATAGTCCACCAGGTCGTCTTGAATAAAGCAACACTAATAAAACATCCTATGGCAATGCTTGTCGTTAACACAAAGGACATATACGATAGTGAACCGGCTATTATAATCAGCGATAACAGAACCGAAGTCTTGAGCACCCGATCCGGAAAACTTTCATCAAACAAAGAAGACGACACTTTATTGTTTATTGGTATTAATTTATCCATATCAATAAGCCGAAAAGCTACCTATCATTTTCTCTGGACAACTTCTTTATCAACTTAAAAAATTCTATAAAACTTCCGGCAATTCCTAATAGAATGAAAGACAACATGAACCATGGAGCGGTATTAAGTTTTTTATCTAAATAATTACCTAGAAAATAGCCGCCCGCTATGGCGCCTGCCGTTGTGAAACCAAAGCTCCCAACCATCCCCAAAATACGATATACTTCATCTTTATTTTTATTGAAAGGCAAAAATTATTACCTTTTATAATTCTATTTTAGAATAAAATACTTTCACATTTGTTAGCTTAATGCTAGCAAAGACAGCAACTCCCATTCCGTGTAATAAAAACAACTTACGCAAAAACAAATACTACTTTAGTCGTTTATTTTCACCATTGTAGTACATTTATAAATTACAATGGCAATATTTCTTACACACACCATTCAACTGTATTATTTCTTTTTTGAAATGTGTAATACAAAATAGAATGTATCTCAGATATGCGTTAAAACATCAGTCAGATTCAACAAGCTTCACTAAAGCTTGTTTTACATGCCAGACTACCGTCATTATAGAATCCATAATATTTAAATACACTGTAGAGGCCTGCGGCTGACACAGACCTTTGATTAATCGCTCTTCATGCCCCTCTGCATAGCCCTCGACGATTTCATCGAGATTTTTATACTTATCAACAACATACTTCATGAGCACTTCGTTCTTGGTTACCAACGTATCACCGGCTGTTTTTAATATATCAAGTGTTTCTTTGAAGAGATGACGAATCTCACCCACCGCTTTATCGCTGAATAGTACCCCTTCACTAATTTTGGCTCTTACATGCTGAAGGGTGGAATCTAAACCGGTAACCGCCATTTCAATACTGCTTACGATTGACATCAGGGATTTTATCAACTCCTTATTAACGGAAGGTTCTTTTGCCTTATCGCTGAGTAATTTCCTCAGTTCATTTCCTTCAGTACGAGTAGCCTGGATCACCTTCCTTGCTTCGTCGATCAAATCAACCTTGTGCTTCATGAACCCATCCATACAAAGGTTCAAAATCGATTCTGCCTTGAAGCACATACCGCCGATCCGTTCCAACACACTCTTTATATCATCACTTACATTTTTAATTGCCATAGTTATCTTTCAAAAATCTTTTATTACATCTTTAAAGGCATCGATGGTCGAGTCAATCTCCTTTTCACCATGAACCGTAGATACAAAAACTGCCTCAAACTGGGACGGAGCAAAATAAAACCCTCTTTCCAGCATGCCATGAAAGAACTTTGCATACCGCTTAGTATCACACTTCTTGGCAGTGGCGTAATCGGTAACTGGTTGATCGGTAAAAAACGTACATAACATTGAGCCTAAGCGGGTATGGTAGGCGGGGACTTTGGCGTCCTTACATGCTTTTTCCATACCTGCAGCCAGCCGTTTTGATTTTTCTTCCAGACTTGTATAAATTTTGCCGTCTTTCAAAATCTCCAGGGTAGCAATACCAGCCGTCATTGCCACGGGATTTCCCGAAAGAGTGCCAGCCTGATATACAGGTCCGACTGGAGAGATACTATCCATGATCTCTTTCTTTCCACCGTACGCGCCAACCGGAAGACCGCCTCCGATAATCTTTCCTAACGTGGTTAAATCGGGTTTGATATTGTAAAGCGACTGCACACCACCGTGCGCAACCCTGAAACCCGACATTACCTCATCAAATATCAGCACAATGCCATGCTTTTTTGTTATCTCTCTCAATCCCTCTAAATAATTCTTTTTGGGAGGCACAACACCCATATTCCCCGCAACTGCCTCAACGATAATACAGGCAATATCTTTCCCTCGTTTGGAACAAACCACATTAACGGCGTCTATATCGTTATACGGGAGAGATATCGTATGCTTAACGAAATCCTGTGGAATACCGGGGCTGTTGGGCGTTCCTAACGTCGTTGCGCCGGAACCTGCCTGAACAAGCAAACTATCCACATGTCCGTGGTAACAACCCTCAAATTTAATTACCGCATCCCGATTGGTAAATCCCCTTGCCACACGGATGGCGCTCATCGTGGCTTCCGTCCCGGAGTTTACCATCCTTATCTTCTCAATTGAAGGCATCGCCTCTTTGATAAGCTGTGCCAGTTTCACCTCCAATTCTGTTGGTGCGCCGTAACTTGTCCCGTTGGCAACTGCCTCATTAATTCTTTTTACAACCCTGGGATCCGCATGTCCCAGGATAAGCGGCCCCCACGAACCTATATAATCCACATATTTATTACCGTCAATGTCGGTAAGATAACACCCCGACCCTGACTTTATAAAGATTGGAGTACCTCCTACCGCGCCAAATGCCCTGACAGGGCTATTAACTCCGCCTGGTATAAAATTCTGCGCCTCAGCAAACGCCTTTTTCGACTTTTCTGTAATTATCTTTGACATGTAAAGTTGAATTCTATATGTTAATAGTGTATTTAAATTTTTCAGGAACAATAAAGACAAACATAATAACAAACCATGTTTTTTTTGTCAATATTTTTCATAACTTCTGATGATAAAAAAAATTAATTTAGGGGTGTTAATTTCCGGCAGCGGTAATACCCTTCAAAATTTTATAGATAAGATAGAAACAGGGAAATTACCCGCCGCTATTCGGGTAGTCATAAGCAGCAAACCCAATGTCACTGGGCTGGAACGGGCAAGAAAACACAATATTCCCGCAGCGGTTGTTCCTTATATAAATTACAAAAATATTGACGCCTTCAGCCAGGCCATTACAACGGAACTGGATAAATACCCGATTGATCTGATTACCCTTGCAGGGTTCGTTCACTTTTATAAAATACCTGATAAATATAAAGGAATGATCATGAATATTCATCCCGGTCTCATTCCCGCCTTTTGCGGCCACAATTATTATGGCAATAAGGTACACGAAGCCGTCATCAATTACGGCGCGAAGGTCTCCGGATGTACGGTACATTTTGCTGATAATGTATATGATAATGGCCCCATTATCATCCAAAGGGCTGTTCCCGTCCTCGAAGACGACACCCCCCACTCCCTTGCTGCACGGGTATTTCAGCAGGAATGCGAGGCATATCCGGAGGCAATACGCCTCTTTGCTGCGGGGAGGTTAAAGATTGAGGGAAGAAAGGTAAGAATACTCAACATATAGCTAACGCAGGTTAGGATTTCATATACTCATAATGTACACTTATAAAAAAGAAGTATTACCCAATGGATTACGCGTAATTTATATAGAAATGCCCCATATCCATTCCGTGGTAATGGCAGCGTATATCGGCCTGGGTTCACGGTATGAAGACGAAAAGAAGCTTGGCATTTCACACTTCCTTGAACACATGCTCTTCCGCGGAACGAAGCGATTCAAAAATTCCTTCGAATTACTGCAGGCTATAGACAATATCGGCGGCGACAGCGACGCCTACACCTCGCCAGAACATTCAGCCGTTGTAATCCAGGTACACAACAAACATATCGAAAAAGGCTTAGAAATCCTGGGCGACATCATTCTTGGGGGGAATTTTAAACCGGACGACATCGAGGTTGAAAGACGCATCATCCAGGAAGAAATGAAACAATTTGTGGACGTCAAAGGGGATTACGTAGGTATTGACGACATGTCTTTTTCCCTGATGTGGAAAGACGGTTCAACTGAAGCGCCCTTATTTGGAGACGAAAAAACCATCGCAGCCGTAACTGAGGAAGACCTTAACACGCACTACAAACAATTCTTTGTCCCGGAAAATATCGTCCTCTGCATCAGTGGAAATTTCGAGAAAGAGCCGGTCTCTCGCCACATAAAAGAACTATTCGGGAATTTACAGGGAAACTTTTCTGCCCAAAAGCCATTGCTGAAAACGACACAAACAGAACCGAGATATTTATTTAAAAAATCTCCGGCTCAAACCACCAGTTTCAAGCTCTGCCACAAGGCGTACCCGTACAGACATAAAAACGTCATTATTATGCTCCTGCTTGCAGACGTTCTGGGAGGCGGAATCAGTTCCAGGCTGTCGCTAAACGTCCGTGAAAAACTGGGACTGGTTTATGAAATTGCCTGCTATCCCACCATGTTTTCAGACGTGGGATCTCTCGATATTTACACCTCGACAAAAAAAGAAAATTTCGAAAGGACCGCTCAGGCAGTCATAGATGAGGTACACAAACTTTTTCGGGAAGGAATAACCGAACAGGAACTCAGCAGGACGGAAGAACGGGTATTCAGCCAGACACAACTCGTCATGGACAGCCCGCTCGCCATGGCCAACTGGTTTGGCATCGAGGAACTTTTAATCACCCCAAAAACACCCGATACCCCGGAGAAACAGGCACAGAAAATCCATGATATTAAATTAGAAGACGTGCACAACGTTATTTCCGAAATATTCGTGCCTGAAAAACGCAATTTCATCGTGGTGGGGGCTTTTGGTTGGTTGAACAAAAAGCATACAATCATGCTCCTTAAATAGAAGAGGTCAATTTCCTTATCTTTTAGAAGATGTATTTATATATACAAGCCTTTTAAAAAACTCCTCTATCTCTTTCCACTCACGCTTATCCAGTCGCACCTCTTTCCCATTCCTTATTACGGTTACATCACCCAAGCTCCTCACAGCATCATCAAAATACACCAGACTCCTCTTGATCTGATAACTATAATCTTCTGATACTCCATATTTTTTCTGAACCAGTGATGTCAAACAATCCAGCGATAGTCCAAAAGCCCGTATCAACGCACTGAGATCAACAAAATCCTTGGCACTACCCCTTTGTGTTATAGCCACAACCTTCATAGCTGCAATATCCTCTGGCGATGCTAATTTAATATTACACTCCGGCTTATTCACCAGTGGCTTAAGAAGTGGATATGGATAGTTAAAAAGACTGAATCTGATGTTAGCAACCATAGCTATCAGCGTATTCTTCTCTGAAGGATTTGTTACAGTGGTGACATATTTTTGACCAATAGAGGATATAATGGGACCGCAATAAAACTCTTTGTCTGTAAACAAATCAATGTCTACTGATACCCTGTGATTCAAGTATATGGCAACGGCAGTCCCACCAGCCATATAGGTATCAACTGGCAACGGCCAGGTGTGAATGTCATTTAACAGGGTGGCCACAGATGCGGGTATTGCTTCTGGAAGCACCTTGTATCCTCCCTTTTCAGGTTAAAATACAAACACCAGTAATTGACAGTCCTGGGACTCAGATAAGAGCTTTGCTGAACCACATAGATGATATCCTTGCGCTTGAAAGTTGCTAAAACAAACTCGATTTGCCTGTCACCACCATGTTCCAAAACTCGTTCAATAATGAGGAACTTATCAGCTTCAAGATCAAGTGAATTAATAGCCGCCCCCCAGAGGCAAGGAGCAATAATGTCTTTTACAGTACCACTAATCATGCCAAAATTATACCATACTTACTCGTTTCTTTAAAAACAATATTCACCATTGAGGCAAAGGTCTCTTGCCATATGAATCAATACTTGTGCAAAATCGGCGTAGATACGCCAATCTCTATTCTCATTTGTATCAGCCAGAGTACTTCGTGATTGACAATAAATAACATGAACAACTTCATATTGCTGTGCCATCAGGGCTAAAGCCCCGGTAGGACGTATACCCACTAACCCCAGCCTTAAGGCTGGGGTTAGTGACGGTCTTATCTGAATTGGGCTTTAGCCCTGACAGTGCCTGTACTGAGCCTGTCGAAGCGCCTGATCTTCAAAGTATCGGACAACAAACTTGTTCAGATTATTTATTG
>DBJWYX010000015.1:14727-17276 GCA_052360825.1 Candidatus Wunengus sp. YC64 | reverse complement strand
ACTCAAGGTATTTAAAACCTTTTCCAACTGTTCCTTGAGCAATGATTGATGAGCCGCATAAACGGGGGATTCCACCTTTTTATCTTGAACAAAATCTTCAAACATTGTCTCACTATCAGCGCCAATCGGATTTTCTAATGATATAGGCTGAGATGCAATCCGATATACACGGTAAACCTCCGAAACCGGAATTTTCGCCTCTTTTGCAATATCTTCTATACGGGACTTTCTATCGAGACCGGACTGAACATTCTTGAAAACATGGGCTGTCTTGTTAATTATGTCCGTCATATGTACGGGAATTCGCACCGTCCTTACCTTGTCATCTATTGCCCTGATAATCGCCTGCTTAATCCACCAGGTGGCATACGTACTAAATTTAAAACCCATACGATAATCATATTTATCGACAGCCCGCATCAGACCGGTATTCCCTTCTTGAATAAGATCGTGAAAAGTCATCCCGCGTTTCCTGTACTTTTTTGCAATACTTACCACCAATCTCAGATTCCCTTCGGAAAATTGTTTTCTAGCTGAGTCATATTCATTGTATATGGAATTGATCGCATGAATAGCTTTCTTCCGCTCTTCAACGGGAACCATGAACAAAGTTTTCGTTTCATTTACATTGAAATCGTGCGAAAGTCTCTTGAAAATTTCTCTCTTCTGATGTGAACCTTTAAATCGTTTTTCAAATTTTACTATTTCGGATAAAACATCCAATAGTTGTTTCATAACAGGCAAAATTGTTTCCGTACGAATATGCATAGCTTCAAGTTTTCTGATTACATTCCTTTTTCTGGATGATATCTTTCTAAGAATTCTGGATCTTACATTACCAGGACTGTTCCCCTTAATCTTTCCATAGTCCCTCAAATTATCTTCAAGTATATCTCTGATCTCCTCTGCCATGCTATGGATTTTCTCTATCATTTCATCTTTACTTTGGTCTTTTTTTACTGCCGTCTCAATAAATTGAACAAGATCGGATTCACTATTCACATCCTCCAGAATACGCACGTAGTTTTCCACAGCATAATCAAACGTCAAGACCCTCCTGTGGAGCAACCGACTCATAACCTTTATCTTTTTCGCCAGATAGAGTTCCTCTTCCCTGGATAATAGCGGCATAGTCGACATCTCTTTCAGGTAAATACGAACAGGATCGTAATCCCTCTCTATCCCCCTTTCTTCGGAGACTTCCCTTTCAGCAATGTCTTCTTCGGTTATGTAATTTTCGTGATTTTCGTTTGTTAACTGATCAATTTTATAATCCATATCTACTTCCCGTTTAAGATTTAAAAAATGTAATATTTGCTTGATATAACAATTATTTATTATAAAATGTTTACACAAAATCGCCCATTTTAATAAATATATCGTATGTAGTCAATAGTAAATAAGTTGTAATTAGTCAATTTGTGTTAAAATTTCAATATTTGATCATTATCCAAGAGACTTTTTTTCTAAAAAATCAATACAGTATCAATGGGAAATACTTTTAAAAGAAATTATGATGTTGTAATTGTGGGTGCAGGTCCTTCGGGAGCCGCTACAGCCAGAAGATTGGCCAATGAAGGATTAGGAGTCCTTGTATTAGAGAAAAAGAAACTCCCCAGATACAAAATGTGTTCCGGAATTATCTTCAAGAAATCGCAGGATATAACTGAAAACCTTTTTGGAAAGATACCGGAATCGGCTTATGTTTCACCAAGATTTTTAAAAGGAGTAAGACTTTGGTCTGATAATAAACATTTTTCAGATTGGCCATTCAATAAGGATAACAACGGTGCACCGAACGTATGGCGTTCTGAATATGATTACTGGCTTATCAAAAATTCTGGGGCAGAAGTAAAGGATTGTTGCAGCTTGAAAGGATTTAAAGATTACAGTAGTTATATAATATTGGAATGTCATGATACCTGTAATAACGAAATGATAAACATCAGATGCAAATACTTAGTAAGTGCAGAAGGCAGCAGCTCGGTCATCAGGGAAAAACTCGACCCAGATTTTGAAAAAGGCATAAAATGGTTTGTTGCATATCAAAATTATTATGAAGGCTCTTCTGACTTAGATCCCTTTTTTTATCACGGTTTCCTGGAATCACGGTTTGGTGAGGTTTATGCATGGTTTAATGTAAAGGACGGATTGCAAATCTTTGGTACGGCTGCAAGAAAGGGCGCTAAGATATATCCTTATCTGAGCGAATATACTGAGATGCTCAAAAATAGATTTGGCTTAAAACTCAAAAAGTTAGTAAGGAAAACCGGCTGCCTGGGTAACGACATGTGTACAACTGGCAGGTTTTATTTAGGAAAGGGAAAGGTTCTTCTGGTGGGAGAAGCAGCGGGATTTCTCAATGCCTTTGGTGAAGGGATTTCGTGTGCATTATCAACGGGTTTATTCGCCGCAGAGGCAGTAACGAAAGGCATCAAATCAGGAAATGATGCGATTGCGATCTATGACGAATTAACAAGATTGGAGAGGAGACAAACCAAAATGTCATGGAAACTGGGAGCTAAAATAGCCGGCAGAGACCTCATGCC
>DBJWYX010000015.1:0-14627 GCA_052360825.1 Candidatus Wunengus sp. YC64 | reverse complement strand
AAACCAAAATGTCATGGAAACTGGGAGCTAAAATAGCCGGCAGAGACCTCATGCCTTTATGAGTCGCCACTCTTTTGTCATTGCGAGAAGGAACGACGAAGCAATCCCAAGGGGAGGGGATTGCTTCGGACAAAACCCTCGCAATGACAACTTTGCCACCATTAATATTCTTTGTGAACTTCTCAGTTCCAGATTTCACTAACAGGGAATGCCTTTAAAAATGCACAACTTTGGGGACTTTAGCGACTCGTTCGGGAAAGGAACGGGATAATGATTTTGGATAACAATATTAACGGATTTTTATTCTTGCGTAGCCCTGATGCTCGCCAAATTTGTCCGACCAGACGATGCCCATCTCCCAGACATCTCCCTTTTGCATGATTTTAAGCAAGGCGGCAAGTTCTTCAATATCATTGATTCGATACTGGCCGACATACACAAGCACATGCCCCTCTTTAATACCGACCTCGGCTGACGGACTGTTTTTCTGTACCCCGGAAATCAATACGCCACTCTTTACCCACCACAAATTTAATTGTTTTGCAAGCTGCGGGGTTAAGTCCTGGACATACAACCCTAATTTTTCCAGGGCAAGCTTCTCGACAGATTGAAGCGGCGCCTTTTCAATGGTAACATCTATCTTAAATTCCCTTCCACTACGATTGACGATAATCGAAAGTTTATCTCCTGCATTTTTTTTCAGTATGTATTTTTCGAAATCAAGTATATCGCGAATCTCCTTGGAATCTATTTTCGTGATATAATCGCCGGCCTTGATCTGCGCTTTATAAGCGGGACTCTCTGGTTCAACCGATGAAACCATAATCCCTTTTGAAGCGTCAGCCTGTTCCTCGACCTGCGCGCCGAACCATATCTTGTTGAGTTCCCTAAAATTGAAGAGTTTTACAAGGGTTTGTCTTACCTTATCGACAGGAATAGCAAATCCAATCCCCTGTGCCTGGTTTACGATTGCGGCATTAATGCCGATAAGTTCTCCATCTATATTGATGAGTGGGCCACCGCTGTTCCCAGGATTTATCAATGCATCTGTTTGAATAAGGCCGTCATACTTGATATCTCCGTATTGACTATTAAACGTCATGGTGCGGTTCTTTGCGCTCAACACACCAGTCGTAACAGAATTTTCCAGGCCAAATGGATTTCCCAATGCTACAACAGTTTCACCAATCATAAGATCCTTGGATGTACCCATCTTAACGTAAGGAAGAGGTGTCGGTGAGTTAATTTTTAATACCGCCAGGTCGCTGATAGGGTCGGAACTAATTATGGTTGCCTCAAAATCCTTACCATCTGATAATCTTACCTTGATTTTAGATGCACGACTCACAACGTGTTCGTTTGTGACAATGTAACCATCTTCATCAATAATAACGCCGGAACCTAACGGCCTTTCGACCATTTGCTTTTGACTCTGGCCAAAAAAATCATTGAAGAATTGATCAAAGAGTTCGCTCCTGGATCCAAAAAAAGGGTCTACATGTCGTTGGGTAATGATTCTCTCTGTACTTATATTGGCTACAGCAGGCCATGCTTTCTCAACAGCTATAACAATAGGTGTTCTGCGGTTAGAATTGGCCTCAATAACGGGTGTTTTAAGACATGGTGGGAAAAGAATGCATACAAGAAAGGCAGAAAACAATGAGAAGATGTGAGATTTTTTCATTCGGAAAATACCTTTATCCCCCTAACACACCATTGAAAGGAGGATTCTCAGGTTCTCGTATGGGACAAATGCTTGATTGGGCTTTTTCACATACTTTTAAGTATTGGGGCACGGACAAACTTGTTTGTCCGTGCCACCTAGTCTTCCCTGCCCTTAATCAAATTATATGGGATTTTATAATTTATTTTATCTGGTTTTTAATGTAATCCACCATGCGGTGAGCTGCCTGGCGGTTTTCCATGTGGACTCGCACCCAACGGTTTTTCTCCAACAGGACTCTTTGCTGCATCAACAGGTACTTCGGGTACAGCTGTTTCAGCAACAACCGTGGTAAAGTCCTCTTCTTTTTTCATGAGTTTGGAAATCGATTCATTGTCAACGACGTAGATATAATCTGAGTCTTTGTTTTTTACATAATAACTGTGTGCATCTTTTTTCTTACCTACGTAAAGCACTGCATCGCCGTTTTCCAAACTGGCAGTAATAATGAGTTGAGGCTTGTCCAAAGAAAATTGTGTCAGGTTAGTTGCCTTATATTGTTCGATGTAGCTGCCTTTTAACTCATCGAGATTACGGATAAAGTAGTCTACTTCTCTGCCTTGTGGTTCTTTTTCACAATTTTTTATCTTCCATACATAGTTTACTTTATCTAACTGGATACTTCTATCCGCATAGCCCAGAACGAGCTTTCTTACATCCGATCGTTCAAAATGTGATATTCTGGTGGGTACCAGTTCCGCATCAAAGTTTCTAATCTTGGGCCAGGAAAGTTCAAATACAAGATCGCTATCACTCATCATACAATAAGAATTTACTTTATCTCCTTCCACGGTCTTCTTGCCGATGAGCAAAGTCCTCGTTTCAACTGTTTTTTCCAAAGGCTCTTTTTCCTTCACGAGATGCTCTGGTTTTTCTTCTTTCTGCTTATCAGATTTTCCAGACGGTTGTTCTGCAACCTTCTCGTATGTCACAGAAACCTTGATCCCGGGATCGTCCAACCCAAAGGCTTTAAGGTCCTTTGGCGCCTTTGTAACGTAGTTTTCTGCCTTAAAAAAGGACAAGTCCCATATAATCTGGTTAATCACATTCGCATCGGCTATCGTTTGGACAGGCTTTGAGAGTTCCCATTGAATTTGCCCTTCCTCATCTTTTTTATTGGTTATATCACAGACGAAGGTTCGGTCTGGTTTTTCGATGACCAGTTTTTTTGCCAAATCTTTGTCAAAATCAATCACCAGCCTGTCACGGAAAGTCAAAAGTACATTTTCTATCTTATCATAAAATTCAGCCGTAGGAACGGTATATACAGGTTCTTCTCCTACACGTTTTACATAACACTTGGTACCGTCGGGCAACTTATTACCGACATAAAACTTGGCTAATTCCTTGTCTTCCTCTTTTGTAACAGAAATCTCAAAGACAGGATCTTTCAACCCATACACAGACAAGTCGGTTGGCTTATCAGAAACGAAATCCTCAATTTCAAGCACTTTGATTTTCTCAATGAAGTTCTTAACGGTATCCTGGTCTGCATAAATATTAATTGGTTTTGTAATCTTCCAATCCAGTTCTAAGGATTTTTCGATAGCAACTAAGTCCGTCGGTGTCTTGATTTCCAGCTTGTTTATGCCATAGGTCCCAATAGCTTCAAATCTAACTACTTTCTTGTCCCTTAAATCGTTTGGTTTTTTACTCAGGTCTACAAGGATTGGATCTTTAAGGAAGAAGATTGTCGGTTCGTCGGTTCGCTTAACATAAACCTTATTATCTAAAGAATGACCAAAGATAACCGATTGACTAGCGCCTTTTTCATTAATCGCAACGGTATAGCGTGGGTTATCCAGACCATATTTAGCCAAATCGGATGTGTCCGGGAGGAAATCCGCGCTATCAATCTGTAAGTTTTTTAGTTTACCAATAATTTCCTTGATTTTTTCAAGGTCTGCAAGGTCATTAATGGGTTCAATAAGTCTCCAGAAAACGCCCTTTCTATTACAAACCACATTGTATTCTTTTGTTTTAATCTGCAGGCTGTCTACTGCTTCCTTGTCAAAGGTAAATACCCATTTACTCCTCAAATCCAGTACACCTTTATTGGCTTTACTATGAAGAGTCCCCGGCACAACGACAACCTCATCACTCGTATCAAGTTTAAGGTATACATTATCGCCGGCGGCAAGTTTTTGACCCACAAATACCGTGTATTTATCTCTCGGTCCGGTTACCTGTATTTTGTCAGTTTTCGCTGGGATATTCGTGAACATGGTAATAGAAGTCTTGGGAACATCCAGCCCGTAATCTTTAAGATCGAATGGTTTTTCTCCTTCTTTCTTAAAGGAGCCCACCTTATTCATAAATTCAAATTCTGAGAGTATGCTGTTTACCTCGGAATTGTCTGCGCGCAGTCTCTGTGGTTCAACGATATACCAGTAGTCATCTCCGCTTTTTTCCAAAATGATCTTTCCACTTTCGTTATTCAATTCGATCTTTTTGATCAGAGCTGACTTGAAATCAGGTATTACTTTTTTTTGCAGTCTTTCCCATTCTTCCTGCGGCAGCTGCTTTCTCTCGTAAAGGAAAACGTACGAAATACCAATAGCGGCTACAATTAAAAGGATTATGGTAGTTTTGAGTTTCATAGCTTAATTCTTTCCTCCGACGTAGAAATCATGAAATTGAAATGGCAGTAAACCTTCACCGTGTAATGCATCCAAATTTAACGACGCCTCTTCCACCAGACGAGACTGCCAATGACTATTGGCACCACAGGGATGCCGGCAATAGAAACCCAGAAGATAACCTTCATCTGGAGCGGGTTAATTGTTGCCTTGCGTAAATCAGGCGGCTTGGCAGAAATGCCCAGTTGGGTTTCTTTCTTTGCCAACCAATTAACGGAATTCCGGAACAAATCGGCATTTCCTGGATTTTCAATATATTCATTGGACGCAAAATCCACATCTCCGTACACAACTAATCGTGCGCCTTGCGGTTTAGCATCCGGATCGTTTGCCATGCCAGGATGTGACTGAGTAACAGCTTTGGGCAGTTCTTTTACCTGCGAAGCCACGGCAAGAGAGACCGGACCTTGCAAATCAACGTCTACATTAAGTTCAGGTTTTTTTTGCCGTAAATTTGCGACATCAGTTTCTCCCCAGGACCCTTCAGGGGCATTTATCAACACAGCGGCCTGATAAGGCATTTGGTCATTAGGAGGCGTAGAATTAACGGAACATGCTCCTAAAAGAATGGTATTAAAGCTTTTTAGGCCGTCGGTAATCTTAAATTCGGCATATTCGTCCTTACCCACATAGATTTCAGCTACGGTTTGAATGCCAAAGAGAGGCATATTCACCTTGTTGTACACAACGACATCATCACGCACCACGATACCGTATTCTCCCAGAAGCGTCTTAAACCCCGTTGGAGTATTTGGAGTAACGGCAGGCTCAAGCATAAGCAATAGTTTGCCCCTGTTTTCAAGATAGTTACGAATAAAGTTTAATTCTTCTGTCAGGTATGCCTTCGTCGGTCCTGCGACAACCAATACATCGCAGTCATCCGGAACTTTTTTGGTGTTTAAAATATCAAGCGGGGCTATGCGACAGTTATCCCGCTTAAGGGCATTGGCAATTCCAGAGATGCCTCCGCGGTCGTAGTCTTCAAACTGCCGTTCGCCATGCCCCGTAACGAAGTAAATAGCCGTTTGTTTTTCCTGGGTGACGTTAAGAATCGCTTCAGTGAATGCTTCTTCACCTTTAAACTTGAATGGATACTGCTTTTCTATAACTTCATTCTGTTGGACGTGTTTGCTGTGTTCGCTGCATTCAAACACCACGGTGTTTAACTGAAGCGCATCAATCGCAAGGCGTTTGGCCAGTTCCTCAACCCTGGTGCGGTTTCTCAACGGATCAATACTTTCCACCTTAATTTTATCAGAATGATAGGAATATTCCTTCAGGATATCCACAATTTGTTCATAAAACATCTCGCCTGGATTAAACAAGGTGGTAATTACAACGGGTTTATCAAGATTCTTTAATATATTTTTGGTTTTTTGCGAAAGGGAGTATTTCCCTGTAACGGTAAGATCGAAACGCTCATAATGCCGGTTATTCAAAAACCCCACAATTGCAAATATGCCGGCAGCAAAGATGGACATTATCGCAACATTTGTACCGACAAGCGCCTTTCTTTTCGACGCCTCGGATGAGAACCATTTGTTCCTGATAGCCTTGGCTGTGGTAAATCCAATGATAATACCTCCACCAACTCCAACCGGGATAAGAGAAGCCAGTCCCCATGCATTGAGGATTCTTGACACGCCAAAACCAGCCACAACAGTAATAATACCAGCCAGGATAATATATCCGCCAAACTGATCAAGCCAATCGTTCTTCTTTTTATTATTCAAAGTGTTCATCTCCATCTCCTGCTCTCAACTATACGCACAGCTACAAATATAAGTAAAGCAGTAAAACTGCTGTAGTAAACAACGTCTCTTGTATCTATTAACCCTTTTGTAAATGTATCCCAGTGGTCATAGGTGCCAATATAGCTCAGACAACTATAAAACCATCCCTCATTCCCGGTGCTAGCTAAACCAATCACCAGCAGTATGAGGAGCGCAACGATGCCAATGACGGCAGCAACAATTTGATTTTTGGTAACGGCAGACACCAGTAACCCGATAGCCACGAAGAGGCCGCCCATGAGAATCAACCCAATGTAACTGGAAATAATAGCGCCATAATCGGGAGAACCAACCCATGCCAGGAATATGATATAAAAAGCAGTTGGGGCAATCATGATATTGTAAAGCGCCCAGGCGGATAAAAATTTTCCAAACACCACTGCAAAATCTGTCACGGGCGCCGTCATGAGAGGTTCGATAGTCCCTGTTTTATTTTCTTCGGCGAATAATCTCATGGTAATAACAGGAGTCAGAATGGAAAGGATAAATTGCGTATAAGCCAGACTGTATCGCAACGTTGCCTCTTGAGTCAAGCCAAGCATGACAGAAAAAAAATAGCCGGAAAAGACCATAAATACCGCAATAACAACGTATGCGATTGGCGATAGGAAGTAAGCATTAATTTCCCTTTGGAATATCGTACCAGTGCTTGTCATTTATGTCATTACCTCCTGTTCTTGCGTGGTAATTTGATGGAATATTTCTTCTAAAGTAACGGCAATTTGTTTCATTTCCCGAATAACTCCGTTGTTTTTTACAATATTTGAAAAGATATCTTCTCTGATATCCCTGCCTTTTTCCGCTTCCACTGCAAAATTATTAACTTCTCCCTTATCGTGCCATACAACCTTTTTCACGCCTTGTATACCGGATAAGGCATTCTTTATTTTTTCGCCATTACCACGCACCTCTAATACAATATTGCTTCCACTCCTGAGTTGACTTTCCAAATTGGATGGAGTATCCATAGCAACTATTTTGCCTTTATTAACAATAATTACCCGACCACACAGCATTTCAACCTCTGGAAGGATATGAGTAGACAGGAGGATCGTATGTTTTTCTCCAAGTTCCTTTATGAGTTGTCTGACCTGTCGTATCTGGTTGGGGTCGAGTCCAATTGTCGGTTCATCGAGGATCAGTATTTTCGGATCGTGGACAAGGGTATCAGCTAAACCTACCCTCTGGCGATACCCTTTGGAAAGTGTACCAATGATTTGATTTTGCACTTCTTTGATCCTGCATTTTTCAATACATTCATTAATTTTTGATTTGCGTTCGCGATATGGTACCTTCTTCAATTTTGCACGGAATGTCAGATATTCTTTGACTCGCATTTCTGGATACAAAGGTACGTTTTCTGGTAAATACCCTATTTGCTTCCGCACGTTAATGGAATCACGAAAAACATCATAACCGGCAACCGTGGCCGTACCTGATGTGGCGGGCATGTAACAAGTAAGGATACGCATCGTGGTGGTTTTACCCGCTCCGTTAGGTCCTAACAGTCCCAAAATTTCACCCTGGTTGACCTCAAAAGAGATGTGATCCACAGCATACACATCTGCATAACGTTTTGCTAACTGTTCGACTTTAATCATATGAAAAAATCCCCCTTATATCTTGTAATACTTCTCTCATAGCAAGTTTTTTATTCTCCTCTTACCTTATCTGCCCCTGCGATAAGGATATTTTATTCTTAGTTATTGCCTGTTAGTTAAACAATGAATTTAAAAATACAGAACTAAAGTTTTGAGATTGTGATGTAATATTTTAGGTAGGTGAATTAGAGTGCAGTCTTACAGGATTTCTTGCCTAACTACAATACCACTAAACACTAAATATCTAATGTATCTATTTACCCCTAATGATTATAAATTTTAAAATAATACGCTATCAATGGCAAGTTCTACTTTCAGCGCTTTCTAACAAGCTTTAATTTTTCGAACTCTGAATTTGAGGGGGTTGCTCGTTCCCGTCATTTAGCTTGATCTTCTTTTGCATTAACTCTAAAAAGGCAATCTGGACAGGATCATCAGTGTTTGCCTCTACAAATAAAGGCGCCTTTTTAATAATCTGTCTCGACCGGCTTATAATCAATGACGTAAGCCGCAATGAGCCACCAACCTGTTTTGCAAGTTCATCTATATTTTTGTAATTCATATTAACACCTACAATAAGATATATGTTCCAAAATAAAAAAAATTCACAAAAAATTTTTCAGACCGATATATTATTTATAATAAACAATGATAGATTAAAATTTCATATATTATATACAAATTCTTTTTTGTCAAGGGAAATAGAGCCTTTAAAAATTCCTTGATATATGTTCCAAAATAAACACAATTCAAAAATTTTTTTCACATCAATATATTATTCATAAAATGAATAACTACAGATTGAAATTCCATATACTATATACAAATTCTTTTTTGTCAAGGGAAATTGAGCCTTTAAAAATTCCTTGAGAAATATGTTTTAACTATGATATTATAATCACTTTCTAGCTAGCCTTAATTAAAACATTTGCTTTTATAGAATTTAATCAAGAGGAAAATATGGCAAAGATATACGAAGATATCACGAAAACCATTGGTAATACACCACTCGTTAAATTAAACAACATCACCAAGGGATTAGAATCCACCGTGGTTGCAAAGATGGAATTCTTTAATCCTATGGCAAGTGTAAAGGACCGCATAGGAATTGCAATGATTGAAACTGCAGAAAAGGCAGGGTTAATCAAAAAGGATACGATACTCATAGAACCAACATCCGGTAACACCGGCATTGCATTAGCCTTTGTGGCTGCTGCAAGAGGATATAAACTGATTTTAACGATGCCCGATACCATGAGTATAGAACGGCGGGCGCTCCTGAAGGCATTTGGCGCAGAGATAGTATTAACACCCGGGGCTGAAGGAATGAAGGGCGCAGTGAATAAGGCGGAGGAATTGCAGAAAAACACTCCAAATTCTTTTATGCCGCAGCAATTCAAGAATCCGGCCAATCCGGAAATACACCGCAAAACAACAGCGGAAGAAGTATGGAACGACACCGATGGTAAGATCGACATCTTTGTGGGCGGCGTAGGCACGGGTGGTACTATTACCGGCGTTGGAGAGGTCATTAAGAAACGCAAACCTTCACTCAAGGTAGTAGCTGTTGAGCCTACCGATTCACCGGTGCTTTCTGGCGGAAAACCAGGACCCCACAAAATTCAGGGGATCGGTGCGGGATTCATTCCTGATATTCTCAATATGAAGGTAATCGACGAAATTATTACGGTAAAAAATGAGCAGGCATTTGCATTAGCCCGTCAATTAGCACGCGAAGAAGGAATCCTGGTGGGTATTTCTTCTGGAGCCGCTGCGTATGCGGCGCTACAGGTAGCTGCAAGACCAGAGAATAAAGGGAAGCTGATCGTTGTCGTATTTCCGGATACTGGCGAAAGGTATCTATCCACGGTTTTGTTTAAGGAATTTTGATGTTTGAACGTATTAAGGAGGACATTGATGCCGCCTTTCAAAATGACCCGGCTGCAAGGAGCAAATTGGAAGTAATTTTATGTTATCCGGGCGTGCACGCCCTGTGGCTACATCGAATATCCCATTATCTTCGGAAGAGAGGATGGAACTTATCAGCACGTTTAATCTCCCACGCAAATCGGTTCCTGACAGGCATTGAAATACACCCGGCTGCCGAAATAGGACGTGGTGTGTTCATTGATCACGGTATGGGCGTCGTCATAGGCGAAACAGCAGTAATTGGAGACGGGTGTCTTATTTACAAGGGAGTTGTCCTGGGTGGTACAACTACAGAAAAAACGAAAAGACATCCAACCTTGGGAAAGAAGATCATCGTGGGTTCAAACGCCTGTATATTGGGAAATATAACTATTGGGGATTATGTGCGTATCGGTTCAGGTTCTGTAGTGGTCAAAGACGTTCCTCCTCATGCAACTGTAGTTGGAGTCCCCGGCAGAATTATCGAACAGAAAAAGAAAGAACATGATGTAATGCTGGATCACGGTCAATTACCTGACCCTATTGCCGAGGCTCTTAAGGTTGTGTTAAAAGAAAACCGCAAACTTAAACAACGTATTAAAAAACTGGAAGATAATTTAAATCTTTCGAGCGAAGAGGATGATTACGTTTCTGAGGCAGAATCGGAAGTAATGACCGTATTCATGAAAAATTACAAAGATGGGGATGGCATTTAAGACAGGTTATTTCCTCAATCTTTTGCCACCGCTAAAAGGATATCTCATTGTCAGACCAGAGAAATAAAAAATTTGAATTATTAACATTTTTAAAAGGAGGAATAAAACCGTGGATTGGGGAATGAAGAACCGTTTGTCTCAACTCATTAAACCGAATGGTCGTTGTATGTTTATGCCTATAGATCATGGATACTTTCAAGGGCCTACCTCAAAGCTGGAAAAGCCAGGCGAAACGATTAAGCCGATTATCGATTACGCTGATGCACTCTTTTGCACCCGTGGTGTACTGCGTTCGTGCATAAATCCTGGAAATAGCAAACCGATCATCCTCAGGGTTTCTGGTGGTTCCAGCATGGTGGGAAAAGACCTGGCGAACGAGAGTATTACCACCTCTATCGAAGAAGTTATCAGGTTGAATGCATCCGCAGTAGGAATGTCTGTGTTCATAGGCAGTGATTATGAACACCAGACACTGTCAAACCTTGGCAATCTGGTTAATGAGGCAGAAAGGTATGGTATCCCTGTAATGGCCGTTACGGCGGTGGGAAGGGAACTGGAAAAGCGGGACGCCCGCTACCTCGGGCTTTGCTGCCGTATTGCAGCCGAATTGGGCGCCAAAGTCGTAAAGACATACTGGTGCGAGAATTTTGACAAGGTCACAAATGGATGCCCCGTGCCAGTGGTCATGGCAGGCGGTCCAAAGACAAATTCAGACGTCGAGGTATTTGAATTTGTTCATGACGGAATGCAAAAAGGCGCTATAGGCGTGAACCTGGGAAGGAATATCTGGCAGAACGAACATCCTGTAGCCATGATCAAGGGGTTGCACGCCATCATCCATGAAAATGCAACGGTAAAGCAGGCAAGTGAAATATATAATTCGGAGAAAAGTAAAAAATCAAAATAGGTTCAGGAGATGGAATACCATGCGCGTGGCAATGTATTACAATAACAGGGACGTAAGAATCGAAGAGATGCAAACCCCTCACGTTGGTCCAGGTGAGTTATTGGTAAAGGTAATGGCAAGCGGTATCTGCGGAAGTGACGTCATGGAATGGTACCGTATCAAAAAGGCGCCCCTTGTGCTTGGACACGAAATCGCGGGAGAAATAGTTTCGGTAGGCGATGGAGTCAAGCGGTTTAAGGTGGGCGACAGGGTAACCGTTGCTCATCATGTCCCCTGCAACACCTGCCACTACTGCCTGAATGGCCATTATTCAGTATGCGAAACCCTGCGGACTACGAATTTCTCTCCCGGCGGTTTTTCTGAATACACCCGCATCCCTCAAATCAACGTTGACCGGGGCACGTTTATCCTGCCCGAAGAAGTCTCATATGAAGAGGGTACTTTTACTGAACCACTTGCCTGTACACTGCTTGGACAGAGGAAGGCGGGTCTGCAACCGGGGCATAGCGTTCTTGTTATTGGCAGCGGTATTTCCGGATTACTCCATATCCAACTTGCCCGTGCACTGGGCGCAGGAAGCATATTTGCTGTTGATATCAGTGAATACCGTTTGAAGATAGCACGGCAGGCGGGGGCGGATTTTGCGATACATGCCAAAGAAAACGTGCCCGATTATCTGCGCAAAAACAACAACGGCCGGCTGGCTGATATTGTGATTGTTTGTACGGGGGCGACTCCTGCCATCCAACAGGCGTTTCATACCGCGGATCGGGGAGGAACGATTCTCTTCTTTGCCCCAACGGAACCAAACATTGCAACTCCAATGAACCTCTGGGATCTCTGGCGCAACTGCAACTCCGTTATTATGTCCTATGCCGGCCCGCCTGACGACACTGCACGGTCTATTGAATTGATACGTGCGGGCAGGGTAAAGGTAAAGGAATTGATAACACACAGATTAGGTCTTGCCGAAACGGCATTGGGTTTCAAAATGGTTGCCGAGGCAAAGGAATCTATCAAGGTCATTATTGAACCCAATAAATGACTGGAGAGGCAAAGCCTCAGACCGATAAAATACTGAAACCACAGATTCCGCAGATTACACATAAAAACTTGACTCATTTGTGAAGATAAATTGCAGGGCGCCTGCCTGGCATCCTTTTTAGCTGACCCTCATCATAAATCCAGTATTCCTTTGGCTCTTCAAAAGGATTGTTTAATATGGGTTTGTCAACTGCAAGGGACATAGTGTGTTTTATTTCCTATGAAAATCGTCGTAAAAATCCGTTTACTGTAATAATCTCAATCCCCTTAAATTCTCCAAGCTTAAGAAGATGAGAATCGCCGCTGACAATGATTTTAGCATTTCCGTCTAATGCAAGATTGATAAAAAGATTATCCGTATAGTCATCATTTATGGGATACTCTTTTGAGGATATGGTGATTTTTTTCCCGATACTCTTAATATCCAAAACAACCCTGTATATTTCAAATGCATCAAGCTGAAATTTTGCAGACAAAACCCTGACAAGCTCATCCATCGAATCTATGCAATATAACAGGCTGAATTTCCCTGACCTAACCAGATGTATTGCCTGACGGGGTTTGCCTTTCCATAGATACCCTGATATCAAGACATTGGTATCAAAAACTATATTCTCCTTCACTTTCCCACCCTGACACCATGCACAACCTTCTCAACCTGCTTCAGGCTCATAGGGGCGATTTTTTTCTTCTTTACCACTTTGTCCATGAAGCTAAAGATGTCTTCTTTCTCACTAGCAGGAAACACTATCACCTCAACCTTGCTTCCCGGTTTAAATGGCAGGGATTTCACCGTTATGCTTTTATCTGTTTCAACTTCAATAAGCTTCTTGAATGCTTTCATAGTTATTGCCTCCTTGTTCAGAAAGGTTTAGTGGCATAATATGCCGTTATTATAAAACCATCCGTGTTCATAACCTCTTTATATAATGAGTATAATATCTCCGAATTCATAAGCTGTCATAAATAGCGTCTTTCTCTGAATAGCCGTTCATAAACTGAGATACAGTAAACTTGTTCCAAACAGAATTTTCTTCCTCAAGCAAAAGCATAATACGTACTTTTGATTCAGTTTTTAATTTGTCTTTCAAATTTTCCGGAATAGATAAGTGTCCATCTGATAAAACATCCGCATAATATTCGTAAGCCTTCACGCGTCACCTCCTTCGAATAATAAACTTTTTAGAACAAGTACACCAAAACAGATTCTTCAGCAGTGTCTCTTTACCATAGAGCCAAAGTAGGAACCTTTCTGATTCCTCAAGACAAAAAAGAATCCCTTTATAAAAATGTACTTAGATTTGCTTAAATAGTCGTTCAATAGCTTGCTAATTAATTCATCTGATAATTTTTTGCCAAATCCTATAAAACCCAAAAATCTTTTTGCTCGTGGATATGCAACGATACGGTTGGAACTTCAAAGGACGTGTGCTCAGCCTTGCCTGCCCATACGAGTTGAGGATCAAGGTGCTGGTCATATTCGGACTTCTTTGGTTTCAGTTTTGACGTGTCATAAGAGGCGAGTCCTACAGGAACGGCATTTTTCCGGGTATCATCATGTTTGTAAGCCTCGATATCACCCTTCTTATTACCTGATTTCCTTGCCAAACATATCCCTCCTTCAATTTGTTCTAAACTTAACGAGAGATAAAATCTGCAAAACTATAACAAAGTCAGCCTCATTTTATGGAAAACCGAAAGTTTAATCAATCTTTTAATTTGAAATATCTTAGACTGCACGGTAAGATTATTACCATTGTTTTCACGTTTTAATTATCAAGTTTTCCTTTAATTTTTAAAATAATCGGCACGAAAATACCCTGACCCTCTCCCACAAGGGGCGAGGGAACTTTCCCTCCGCTGACTGGAGGGAGCAAGGGAGGGTGATATATTTTCATGCTCTTTTGTGAGCGATTACGGCGCATGAATGTTTTCTATGAATAATTCATCTTCGAACAATCTAGTAAGTCATGTAAAAAACTATATGCAGAGTAAAGAGAAGGAGATTGTCGATCTTACCTGCAAATTAATCAACGCAAAGACCGAAAATCCTCCTGGCGACGAAATCCTTGCTGTGCGCATCGTAGAGGATTTTTTTCAATCACTACAAATTCCCTACAAAATTTTCGAAAAGACAAAGAACAGGGCAAATATTGTTGGCTATATAGGAGGTAGGGGCGAACGGCCGTTCGCCCCTGCGTTATTGGTTGCTTGTCATTTAGATGTCGTACCGGCAGGAGACGATTGGAAAAGGAATCCCTTTGAGGCGTGGATAGAAAATGGACGGATCTATGGC
>DBJWYX010000014.1:0-18087 GCA_052360825.1 Candidatus Wunengus sp. YC64 | reverse complement strand
GTATATAAAAACCATCTTCCATCTCTTTAAAACCCTCTTCTTCAGGCGTAGGGATATGTTCCTTTGCTACTTCTGCTACAGATGCTGTTTCTGTTCCCTCAGCAACCTTCACGGTTTCGGTTCCCATAGCCGCCTGCACTTGCGCGACAGGAGGAGCCTCGGCTGTTGCAGTGCCAGGACTCACGCCGCCTGCTTTTTCTACTTTTTTCATCCTCATTTCCAGTTCTGAAAAGGCCTTCGTTTGCCCTTCAAAGGTTTTCATCGTACTATCTAAAGAAGCTACGCGCGTTTTAATGCTGTCTTCAAGAGAAGTAATTTTTTTCTCCTGTTCACCCAACTTATCCGTCACTAACTTATTTAAATCTTCGATAGCCTTCTTAATCGGTTCTAACGGTCGTTGCGCCTCTTGATATCTTTTCTCGAGCACCGCAGTTTTTATTTCCTGGTCCTCAACCCGTTTCGCAGTATCTGACAATAACTTTTTTAAAACGTCAAAGGTCTTGCCAAAAGAATCCAGCATCCCCTTGACCTCGGCGATAGACGCAGTTTTCTCAAGTGACTCCATCTTCGACAGACTACTATTTAACTTCTCCTCAATACCTTTTACTACCTTATCAAACTCTTTTAAAGGAGCTAAACTCTCACTTACATTTTTTTGAAGTATTGTAAACTGTGAACCCATTGTGTCCAAATTCTTCATCCAGTTCGAAAGGGATCTTTGGAAATCATCCAACTCCTTCAAGACGTCCTGCGATCCGCCTTTTTCCTCGGCATCCGCATTCTTTACGCCTAAAAGGACGAAGAATAAAAATACGCTTATTATGAATACAGGAAGCATACCTTTCATTGATAATACTCCATTCTAAAAATATGTAGTTTTTAAAAAGACGATAAGTAGTCTAACAAAAAAATCTTCACATCTCAAATATTTATCCGTATAGCAAAGACACTTAGTTTAAAATTGATTTTAAAATATAAAATTGTTAACATGTTTGTTTAAGTTTCACTTTACGAGCTTAACTAATAGAACTCTGGTTTGTTTTGCTTATCATTGAGAATGATCATTTTGTAATTATTCTATGTAGGTTTGTTTTTAGAAGACAATTCTTATTCAAGGAAGGATGACATGCAGGTTTTAATTGCTGATGAACTTCCAGATATATGCATTGAAATACTGGAAAAAGCCGGACTCAAAGTATTAAAAAAACCCGGTATAAAAGCAGACGAGTTAAAAAATATAATCAACGATTGCGAGGGCATTATCCTACGTAGCGGCACAAAGATTACAGCCCCGCTGTTGGAAAAAGCAGAAAGGCTAAAGGCCGTTTGCCGTGCGGGCGTTGGAGTCGACAACGTAGACGTCCCAGCCGCTACAAAAAAAGGCATCGTGGTCATGAATACCCCGGAGGGCAACATTACCTCGACCGCTGAACATACCGTGGCAATGCTCTTTTCTCTTTCGCGTTTTGTCCCTCAAGCCTGTGCCTCAACGAGAGCAGGAAAATGGGAAAGAAAGAAATTCACCGGTATACAAATCTCCGGGAAAACCCTCGGGATAATAGGATTGGGGCGGGTTGGAAGACAAGTTGCAAAACGCGCCGTGGCCTTAGAGATGAAGGTAATCGGGTACGACCCCTTTATCTCTCCGGAAATAACATCACAATACAGCATCCATGTCGTAAAGAGTTTGAAAGAACTACTCTCACAGGCAGATTATATTACGATTCACGTCCCTTTTAATAGTGAGACAAAAAACCTTATTACTCAGAAGGAATTTGCAATTATGAAAAAGGGCGCTCGTATTATCAATTGCGCTAGAGGCGGAATCATCTCCGAAGAAGACCTGTACAACGCCATTAAAAACGGTCAAGCTGCTGGCGCCGCAATAGACGTATTTGACGTAGAACCGCCTGTTGGCAACAAACTCCTCGAATTAGAACAGGTAATAGTAACACCTCACTTAGGCGCTTCTACCGAAGAGGCGCAATTTGCCGTTGCCGTGGAAGCAGCGGAGCAAATGGCCGATGCACTCACGGGAAAAGGTTTCAGGAATGCAGTAAACCTGCCTCCTTATAATCAGGAAGAATACAATATCCTGAAACCTTACATAATCCTGGCAGAAAAGATGGGATCGCTCCTCATGCAGATCACAAAGGGGGGCTTACAAAATGTAGATATTATTTATACGGGCGAAATCACCAGGAAGAATATTAGCCTCGTTACCGATAGTCTCATGGTAGGATTGCTCAAGCCCGCCCTTGAAGAGGGTGTTAATTTAGTTAGTGCACCCCATTTTATGGCAGAACGTGGTATTAAAATTAATGTCACCACCACCACGGGTGTTAGCGATTTTACGAGCCTCGTTACCGTCAAAATAAACACCCCGGAAGGCGAAACCACAGTTTCAGGAACAGTCTTTGGGAAAAATGAGCCGAGGATAGTCGATATCAACGGTTATGGAGTAGAGGCTGCGCTAGACGAATACATGCTTATCCTCTTCGGTAAGGATAAACCAGGTTTAATTGGGAATATAGGGTGCGTTCTGGGTAATAAAAAAATAAACATTGCCCACATGACGTTTGGCAGGAAAGAAAGCGGAGGCAACGCTATCACGATTGTAAATGTTGATGCGGCAATACCACAGGAATGTCTCCAGCAGATTGAGAAATTAGATCATATAGATGCGGCTTATTTGGTACATCTGTAAGCAAGTTTATAATCATTTTAGTTATAGTAAATGAATTAAACAAGTTAACATTGAGTGTTTGTCATTCCGAACTGAGTGAGAAATCTTAAGATTTCTCAGTCGCGCTGCTCCATAGAAATGGTAAATGTCCTTTTTTCGTTGACTATAAATACAAAGGAAAGTCTTGACAATGACGCCCCATCTCCAGTCTACGTAACGGAGGATTATATAAATCCCAGAATACACCCCCTGAATCTTATCACTTCCGCAAACTTTCCCTACTTTTAACTTTTCCATTTTGCACTCTTCATTGTACACTGATTTTTTATCAAAACTGTAGAAACAATTTCGGGAAGATATATCAGCCTCGGCGGGATACTCTCTTCCCCCTTGCATTTTATGACTCTTCGCGTTATTCTTAATGCGTTCTCCTAAAGTTAACAAAAAGGTTATATTGATGGACACAAGGAACATCGAACCACATGGGAATCAAGTTACAAATCCATTGTCTCCCGCTGCGTTTATAGTCTATCATCCAGAAACAAAGACGGCAAAGAATTCCGTTTTTTATAACGAAGAAGCATGGCGTATCTTATCCTTTTCTATGTCAGATATTCCTGAAAAAAAGGGGAAAGCCTCTTTCCCTGATATTTCTGCCTTCTGTTCGAAATGGAAAGGATTGTATGATAAAAAACTTGCTGAACAAAGGGCAGCTTCCCAAGACGGAAACGATGGGGGCGGTTTTATTGACTTGCTTCGGAGTTATCGAAGGCAATATGCGGTGCGGGCAACAGTGCTAACAGGCAGCCCGTCTCTTTTACAGAAACATGAGAAACAATATCTGTTTACATTAGAAAGGGTATGCCCTGACAATGTGAACCTCCCCAGGATTTTTCGCCAATGGAGTCTTAACAAACGCGAGCAAGAGATTGTCCAATTGCTTCTTACAAACCGCAGCAATAAAGAAATCGCCAGCGCCCTTGGTCTAAGCCTCAATACGGTCAAGGGGTACTTGAAGCTTTTAATGAGAAAACTTGGCGTCAACTCTAGGGCTGCGGTCATCTCCACCCTTCTTACGGGCAAACCCAGTGTCAGGTAGGCTGATTTAACCTTTTAGTCCAGTTCCTTTTATACACCCTTTCGGGTGTACTCTTTAGAATCACCTCTTTTTCGGGTATTTACAAAGTAGCTAATGGAGATTACTATTAAACTATGAAAAAATTGACAAGAGAAAAAAGAATGAGTTCACGTATTCCTTACCCATGCCCAATGAGCTATGTAGCGATGGGTAATTTTGTTTCCCCTCCAGGTGTGGTTGAAGTAAAGGGTAAGATTCTGGATATAAGTGATAGTGGTGTGAGAATTCAGATTGATGATCAGGCTTTAGAAACCGGCACCGTTGTTTGCATTAGAGTGCCCGTGTACAAATCCAAATCCAAAACCCCGATCACCGTGCCGGTTTTGGCTGAGATAAGATGGGTAAATGAAGAGCTGCCTGCAGGCCGTCAAATGGGGCTGAGATTTATGATGTAAATCTTTAGAGTCCCATGCGATTTTGTGTTAGGTAGTAAGCTGGTTGGGTTTTCACCCTTCCCTTAGTCCCTCCCCATCGTTCGACCGAACCATTCGTCTGAGTTCATGCCAAAGACTCATGACAAAGTCATCGGACAAATTGTTTGTTGATACAAGGAAGTATCTTTATGAAAAAAGAAATTAAGAGATTATCAATAAAAAGTAACCTGCTGATATTTTCGTTCTGTATTTCGCTCATCCCCATTGCTCTAATCACGACGATATACACCCTCCATGCCAGAAGCAAACTCATCCATCAGCGACTGAATGAATTCACGGCGATTGCAGAGTCAAAACGGCTTCATGCCGTATCTTTTATGAATCATAAAATTGGCAGAACCGTAGATTTCAGCACGGACAAATTCATACGGAACAGCCTCGACAAAATTAACCATATACAACCCCGTCCTGAAGAAACCCTTATAGCCCTGAATAAATACCTTTCTGAGTTTAAGAAGCCGTTATATCCGCAAATCACGGCAATCGCCGTTACCGATAAGAACGGAATAATTGTTGCGTCCAGTCTGGGGACGTTAATTGGAAAGGATATCTCCAACCATGCGATATTTAAAAAAGCGTTGAGTAAAAAGCACGGTGAAGCGCATGTTGAACAACCCGCTACCATGACCCTGCTGGAAAAAAATACTTTAATAATATCCGCGCCGGTTGCTTACCGGAAAGGCGCACATTGCGGTGTGCTTATCAATTATTATGATATTGCCGTGCTGGGAGAAATTACTACCGACCGCATTGGATTAGGCAATACGGGAGAGACCTATCTGGTAAATAACGACAGGCTCATGCTCACGGAGTCGCGGTTTATCGGCAATGCACCCCTCAGGCTGGCAGTCGATACAGAGCCAATACGAAAAATCGCCGAAGAGGGAAAGGAAATGGCGGGTATCTATCCTGATTACAGGGGCATACCTGTTGTCGGGGCTTCGGCTTATATCCCTGAATATGGCTGGACTCTCCTGGTAGAGGTGGATAAGTCCGAGGCATTCGAACCTTTGAGGACTCTAACCATTATTGCCCTTGTAACCGGAGGTATTTGTGGGGCAGTTGTAGTTGTCGCAGGGATTGTTTATACCGTATCACTGGTAAAACCTATCCACGAATTACAATACGCCAGTGAAAAGATTGGAAAAGGTGATCTTAACTACAGGGTCAATACGAGGCGCAGCGATGAATTTGGCGCCCTTGCATGCAGTTTCAATATTATGGCAGACGAACTTGCGGAGGAAATTAAAAAGAACGAACAGACGACAAAACAGCTACGAGAGTTCTTTCACACAATAAAAGAATGCGCAAGCATGGTTATCATTACAGACGCAAAGGGCAGCATCGAATACGTCAATCCTATGTTTTCCAAGGTAACCGGCTATACCCCCGAAGAGGTCATCGGACAAAACCCGCGCATCTTACAGTCAGGAAAGACACCGCCGGAAAAATATAAACAATTGTGGAATACCATAACGTCAGGAGGCACGTGGCACGGTGAATTCGTTAACAGGAAAAAGAACGGCAAGTTCTACTGGGAGTCTGTATCCATTTCATCGGTAAAAAACGATGATGGAAGCGTATATCGTTTCATTAAAATCTCGGATGACATTACCCAGCACATGCAAACAAAACGGCGGCTGGATACTCAGAACGCCGTGATTACCGTACTGGCGCAGTCTACCACGCTGAAGGACGCCTCCGCAAAAATCCTCAGAACCCTCTGTGAATGCCTGGAATGGGAGGTAGGCGGCATGTGGACTTACGATCTGAAAGCAAACGCATTGCGTTGTGTGGATATGTGGCATGTTTCACGGCGCGACTTTCCGGAATTCGAGGCAGTTTCCAGACAGATTACTCTGTCGCCTGGCATCGGACTGCCGGGCCGTGTCTGGATGACCGCAAACCCCATGTGGATTGCGGATGTAGTACCGGACTCCAACTTTCCCCGTCACGTAGTTGCGGAAAAAGAGGGTTTGCGTGGAGCATTTGGTTTCCCCATCCAGGCGGGAAATAAAGTGCTCGGCGTTATCGAGTTTTTTAGCCACGAGGTGAAACAACCTGATGACGATTTGCTCAATATGATGTCCTCTATCGGCAAGCAAATTGGCTTGTTCATGCAAAGGAAACAGGCAGAGGAGCAAGTCCGCAATTTGTCCATGGCCGTTGAGCAAAGCCCGATTATGGTGATAATTACCAATACGGAGGGCAATATCGAGTATGTCAATCCTGCTTTCATCAGGCAGACCGGCTATACCCCCGAAGAGGTTATCGGGCAGAATCCACGCATCTTAAAATCCGGGACTACACCGCCTGAAGTATATAAACGGTTATGGAAAACGATAACATCAGGTAAGGTATGGCAAGGTGAGTTTCTTAATAAGAAAAAGAACGGTGAACTCTATTGGGGGTATGCATCCATATTCCCCATCAGAGACCACGTCGGTGCTATAACCAATTTCATCGGGGTCGTGGAAGACATTACTGTTCACAAGCACATGGACGATAAATTAAAAACATTTGAAGTGCTCTTCTCAGAAATAAAGGACATGGCGTATATTTGCGACACGAACGGAAACATAGTATTTGTAAATAAATCATTTGAAGCGCTAGCCGGACACAAACCCGAAGAATTTACGGGAAAACCATTCGCGCCCCTTTTTGACGAAGAAAATCTGGAAAAGGCAGTTGATAACTACACAAGGACATTAAAGGGAGAAAACACGGAATACGAACTCCATTTCAAAGATACGGGAATATTATGCGAATATAAGAATATTCCATTGCGGGATGAGAAGGGGGAAATCATCGGCGTTATGGGCATTGCCAGAGACATCTCTGAGCGCAAGCGGATAGAGAAAGAATTGCGGGTGCTCAACGAATTTCTGGAACGGCGTGTGGATGAACGCACAAAAGAGTTGGCAAAGAGAACCGAAGAGATTCAAATGGAAATTGCCGAACACGTGCGGATAGAGGGAGAAAGAAATAAAAAAATCAACGATTTGACGCACCTCATTGATTTCTCCAATCTCATGAATAATGAGGTGCAGGAAGAGGAAATACTCAAACATACGAATCTGATCGTCAAAAATCTTTTCATCCCTGACGTACTGTCAATAGCAATGGTGAATAAAGAAAAAAACATGCTCGACTTTCCCGTTATAAACCCCCAGATACCGTTACATACCTTTGTCAGCAAGGAGGTTTTGCTCAACCCGTCGTTATGCCGGGTGATAAGGACGGGACAGCCGTTTTTGGTGAAAGATATCACCTCCGATATCTCGTGCGAGTGCTTGCTCCATACAATTGAAACGGGAGGTTATATGTGCCTTCCCCTTATAACAGGCGGAGAGACCGTTGGGGTAGTCCAGATGATAAAGAAAGAAAAAGACTATTGGGATAATGCAGACTTATACCGGCTTATATCTGCATACATAGGGTTGGTGTCAAACGCAATACACAGGGTAAGGCTCACCAACGCCACGAAATTTGCCGCCATAACCGATGCGCTTACGGGGGTATACAACAGGAGGTACTTTGACGACACGCTGGAGAAGCTTGTGGCATTGGCAAAAAGGTGTAATGAGCCGCTCAGCATCCTTATTGCTGACATCGACTACTTCAAGAACGTTAATGACACCTATGGACATATTGCAGGCGACCTCGTGCTTCAACAGATAACAAAGAGTGTTTTAAACTCCGTAAGAAAGTCTGACATCCTGACCCGATACGGCGGTGAGGAGTTCGCTATTATACTGCCTGCAACGGACATGACCTCTGCCCTTGAGAAGGCAAAGAGGATTCGTGAGCATGTGGAATCAATCAATTTTGATTCTGTCGTAACAGGAAAACCGCTGAAGATGACCATAAGCATCGGGGTTGCAAACTTTCCGGAACACGGCGCTGAATGCGAAACCATTGTGACAGCGGCAGACAGCGCCCTTTACAAGGCAAAGAGGAGCGGCAGAAACAGGGTGGAAACACCGTAGATAATGGAGAAATTTCAAACAGGTTTATCACCCACCCCTTAAATCCCCTCCCAAGAGGGAAATATGTGAAAATCCCTGCTGGGGAGGTAATTCCGTAAGGGAAGGATATGGACTGACTTTGGAGGTAACCCACCACTGAGCTCTCCGGGAAGGGGAATCTGAGAAGTCCACTCTTGGGAGGGGATTGAGGGGTGGGTAAAAGTTTAAGAAGAGTATGAATACCTTCCGAATAAGAAGCTTTTACAGTATAATTAACTGTAAAGGAATTTCAATCCTTTTGATTCCCCTCTAAAAAGAGGGAATAGCGGGGGGGTGTAAAAATGCCATAACACACACCCAACCCCTCTTTCAAGAGGGGAGTTTTAAAAGTTGCTGCCTATGGCAACCTAATTTAAAAAAAATTAACGGAGCATAAAAATGAATCAGGATGAGAAGAGTCATGTTCTTGTTGTTGATGACGAGCCGTTTGTCCTTGAATCGGTAGCGCTGTTGCTTGACAGGTCGGGTTATAACGTTAGCACCTGTGGACATCCCAGAGAAGCTTTAAATAAATTACAGTCCAATAAGGTCGATGTTGTGTTAACGGACATTAAAATGCCCGAAATGTCAGGAATTGAACTCCTTGAGGAAATCCGCAAATTTAACACGGATGTGCCTGTCATCCTGATGACTGCGTATGCGGAACTGGATATGGCGATTGATGCAATAAAAAACGGGGCATTTGATTTTCTTCTCAAGCCTTTTAAATCGGAATATCTGTTCCAGTGCATGGAAAGGGCTGCGGAGTATGGCAGGCTCAGGCAGATGGAAAAGAACTACAAACTTGTCATGGAAGAGACGGTAAGGAAAAGGACGCAGGAACTGGCTGAGGCATTGATGAAGGTCAAGTATATGAGCAAGGAGATTATGCAGCGCCTTGCAGCGGCGGTTGAATTCAAGGACGTAGAGACGGGAGCCCACACATCACGAATGAGCCTGTACGCGCAAAAGATTGCGCAGGCGATGGGTATGCCGATGGACTTTGTGGAGACGATAACCTTTGCAAGTCCCATGCACGACGTGGGAAAGATCGGGATACCGGATTCCATCCTCTTAAAGGCAGATCGCCTTACACCACAGGAATTTGAAATTATGAAGTCGCATACAACCATAGGAGAGAAGATACTGTCTGGTTCCTCGCATCACAACATACAGGTATCTGCTTCAATTGCGTTGAATCATCACGAGAGGTATGACGGGACAGGATATCCGCGAGGATTGAAGGGGGAAGAGATACCGTTGGCAGCGCGGATCGTGATTCTGTGTGACCAGTATGATGCCCTGAGGAGTCGGAGGCCGTACAAACCACCCTTTACGCATCAGGAGGTTTTAAAAATAATAACGAAGGGGGACGGAAGAACGAAGCCCGAACACTTCTGCCCGAAGGTGTTGGAGACATTTGTTGAGATTGCCCCCGATTTTGAAGAGATATATAATTTGCACAAAGATTCACATGAGAGATAATAATTCACCGCAAAACCGCAAAGGACGCGGAGAAATAAAGCGTGCTGTTTGGAAAGGTATCGAAGTTTTTATGTGAATAACATACCCCATTTCCTTCTCAAAAGGGGTAAACACACCCCCAACCCCCTCTCGAGAGGGGAGTACAAATCCCCTCCGGGGAGGGGAATTACAAAAGCACCCCCCTGGGGGGGAATTATAAAGTCCCCTCTTGGGAGGGGATGAAGGGGTGGGTAAAAAACTGGTTTCCTACAGATACTGAACTACTTGAAATAACTCAAATGAAGCAGAAAAGAATTATTCCTTATAATCCGAGATTAAAAGAAATCGCAAGTCATTTGAGAAAAAATAGTACCTTGTCAGAGGTATTACTCTGGAAATATTTAAAAAGCAAAAAGATGTTGGGGTATGATTTTGACCGGCAGAAACCTATCGATAATTATATCGTTGATTTTTTCTGCAATGAGTTAATGTTGGCAATTGAGATAGACGGGTGTACACACAATGAAAAATCCAAGGAAGACCGGAGAAGACAGGCAAAATTAGAGTCTTTGGGAGTGAGGTTTTTGAGATTTTACGATTTTGATGTTAAGAAAAATATGCAGGGCGTTTTAAGCGTCATCGAGAACTGGATTCGGGAACATGCAACGAATTATTCTCAACCCACCCCTGACCCCTCCCTAGAGGGGAATATGTGAAATCCCTGCTGGGGAGGGAATTCCGTAAGGGAAGGATATGGACTGACTTGGGAGGTTACCCACCACTGAGCCCTCCGGGAAGGGGAATCTGAGAAGTCCCCTCCTGGGAGGGGATTGAGGGGTGGGTAAAATAAATACCCTACCTTAAAATGTAGAAATAATTCGAATAATGAAAAAATTGAAATTATCACTGAAAGAGAAGGCAATACTAGGGATTATCGCCACCCTTGTTCCTATCCTGACTGCCTTCGTGCTGAATTACTGGCAGAACCGCGCATATTTAAAGAACTATGCCCTCAATGCCTTAACCATTATCGCAGAAGCTTACGAAGGGCAGGTTTACCAATTCCTGGAGATGGCGAAACGACGCGCCCATGATTTTTCCAGTGACGGCTTTATCAGAACCCAACTGCAAAGGGCAATTCACGGCAATACATCTGCAATTAATAAACTGAATAAACACCTCGTTAAAAACAAGCTTTCCGTCGACAAGACAATTAATACTATCAATATCCTCTCTTTGGAGGGACGGGTTGTTGCCTCTACGAACAACGCTGAAATCGGAAGGGACTTTTCCTCTGAGACCATTTTTGTACAGGGGAAAGAGACTGTTACTATGGTAGAAAAGTGTTTTGGGCATTGTAAATTAACCGAAATTGCCATCTCGGCTCCCATCTTAAATAAAGATACCGGCAGGCTTATCGGAGTTATCATTAATCATATTCCTATTGCAGAGTTAAATAATATTGTAACAGGAAAATATTCGCATAACCTTGGTGCGCTCTCCTGGGCTAAAGGGAAAGGGGCATGGAAGACGCTGGAGATATATCTGGTGAACAGAGACAAACGCATGATTACCGAATCCGTATTCGTAAAGGATGCGGTATGGAATCAGGTAGTCGATACACTGCCAATTAAAGAGGGATTAAAGTCAAATAAAGAGATAACCGGATTCTATAGAGATTACAGAGGCGTTGGAGTTGCGGGCGCATCCATGTATATCCCTTCGATGAAATGGGTACTCCTGGTTGAAATTGACAAGGAAGAGGTGCTTGCCCCTATACGATATGTACTCATAAATATGTTAACAACGGCGGCCGTTGTTATTGTAATGATTATCTTGCTCTTCGTTAGTTTCATGAAAAGAATGGTAAAACCCCTTTATAAAATGTCCGATGCAGCAAAAAAAATTGCCGGCGGTAATTTCGACGTGAGCATTCCCGTTCAAACAAGTGATGAAATCGGCGCGCTTTGTGAATCGTTTAATTACATGAGCCGGCATATAAAAGGCAGGACAACGGCGCTGGAGAAGAGTAATACCCGCCTTGCCGAGTCGCAGCGGATCGCCCACATCGGGAACTGGGAATGGGATGTCATCAAGGATGAAGTATCATGGTCTTATGAGGCGTATCGCATTTTTGGTTTGACGCAGGAAACCTTTGTTTCTCCTTTTGAGACGTTCCTCAATCACGTTTACCCCGATGACAGGGAGTTTGTAAAGAAGTCCATTGATAACGCACTCAAGAATAAAAAACCCCTTGATATAGATCACCGTATTCTGCTTAAAGATTTAACCGTACGTATCGTTCATGAAGGGGCTGCGGTTGTATCCGATAATTTGGGCAAGGTTGTTCAAATGGTAGGGACGGTTCAGGACATCACTGAACGCAAGCGGGCGGAGGAGGAGGTTAGTCTTTTTAAGACATTGACGCTGGCAATCAGCGAGGCTAAGGATTTACATGATGCGCTGGTCGTTACGCTGGAGAAGGTGTGCGGCGCATCGGGCTGGGTTTATGGAGAAGCATGGATACCCGATCATGAGGGGAAGCAGTTAGTTCGTGATCATGCCTTCTATAGCAAGGTCGAGAGTCTGAAAAGATTCAGTGAATTGAGTGGGGCATACACTTTTCCTCCTGGCGTAGGTCTTCCCGGACGCGTCTGGTCCCGGAAACAGCCTGTATGGGTGCGGGATGTTACCATTGACCCGAATTTCCCGCGTGCGCCAATCGCCAAAGAAGTCGGACTAAAGGCTGCCATAGGCTTCCCCGTCTTTTCCGAAAATGAAATGGTCGCCGTTTTGGTATTTTACATGCTCAAGGCGCTTGAAAGGGATGAACGGCTTGTTGGTTTTGTTTCTTCGGTGGTGGTTCAACTGGGAGAGGTTATCAAACGGAAAAAGGCAGAGGAGGCGCTCCGTGAGAACGAAGAAAAACTAAGAGCTATCCTTGATAATACTCCAAATGTCGTATACGTTAAGGATATACGAAACAAATACCTGTTTATTAACAAACAGTATGAAAATCTGTTCCATGTAAAAAGTGAAGAATTACAGGGCAAGACTGATTATGATTTGTGGCTAAAAGAGATGGCAGATGCGTTTGTAACAAATGACCGGAAGGTCATTGAAGCAAGTACACCGCTGGAATTTGAAGAAGTAGCGTCTCACGATGACGGGCTGCATACCTATATCTCGGTCAAATTTCCCCTCTTTGACAACAACGGCTGCGTGTATGCCGTTTGCGGCATCTCAACTGACATCACAGAACACAAACGCACAGATGAGAAACTGGAAAAATACGGGATATTATTTTCTGAAATAAATGACCTCGCCTATATTTGCGATACGAAAGGGAACATTTTGTTTGTGAACAAGGCTTGCGAGAGATTGACAGGACACAAAGCCGAAGAAGTCATAGGAAAGCCATTCGCTCCTCTATTTGATGAGGAAAATATAAAAAAAGCAATGGACGTATACACGAGGACACTGAAAGGAGAATACCCCCAATATGAGCTATGGTTCAAGGATACCGGCGTTTTATGCGAATACAAAAATATTCCACTGAGAGATGAGAAGGGAACTATTATCGGAGTTGCAGGAACTGCAAGAGATATCACAGAACACAGGCGCGCGGAGGAGGAGAGGACAAAACTCAGAGAGCAGCTTTACCATGCGCAGAAGCTGGAATCGATTGGTACCCTTGCAGGAGGCATTGCCCATGACTTCAACAACATCCTTACGGCAATCATCGGATACGGGAACTTGTTGCAGACAGAGGTGAAAGAGGATGGATCAGCAAGGGATTTTATCCAGAAGATACTGAAGTCGGCAGAAAGGGCAGCTAACTTAACCCAGGGACTCCTGGCGTTCAGCAGAAAACAGCAAAGCAATCCACAACCCGTATCTGTAAACGAGATAATAAAGGAGGTCGAAGGCCTCCTGATGAGAGTTATGCGGGAAGACATTAAACTTACGACCACGCTTGCCGATAAGAGTTGTATGGTAATGGCAGACACCGGACAGATGGAACAGGTGTTGATGAACCTTGCCACAAATGCAAGAGATGCCATGCCTGCGGGAGGTATTTTGAGCATAAGCACTGATATTGTCGAAATGGGCGATGAATATATAAAGGCTCATCGTTATGGTAAAATTGGAAGGTATGTGCTGATATCGATTTCTGATACAGGTAAAGGCATGGATGCAATAACGAAAGAGAAGATATTTGAACCGTTTTTTACGACTAAGGAGGTCGGGAAGGGCACGGGTCTTGGGCTTGCAATTGTGTATGGGATTATCAAGCAGCACAACGGGTACATAGATGTTGATAGTGAATCAGGCAAGGGGACGGCGTTCAGGATACATTTACCGCTCATTGAATCAGAGGTTGAAAAACAGAAACCACATATACACGTCATACAAAAAGGCGGCACAGAAACGGTATTGATAGCAGAAGATGAGGAGGACATCAGGAATCTTATGAAAATGGTGCTCGAAGGTAATGGCTATAAGGTAATTGAAGCAGCGGATGGATTAGATGCGATTAATAAATTTAAGGAGAACATGGATAAGATACACCTCCTTTTATTTGATGTAATCATGCCGAATAAAAGTGGAAAAGAGGCGTATTATGCAATAAATGAAATTCGGCCAGGTATAAAGGTCCTTTTTATGAGCGGCTACAGTAAAGACATTATCCAGGAAGATATTTCAGGATTACACTTTACCTCGAAGCCTGTCTTGCCCACAGAACTTTTGAAAAAGGTCAGGGAGGCGTTGAATACTTGAATTGTAGTTTTACTTGGTAGAGTGACTTCAATATTCTACATTAATCGTAAAGCATTTACTGCGGGTAAACCAGCTGAATAAATTTTTTCTACAGCGCTGTTGATATTATATTTTACACGCCTGATCTCCACCGTCATATTGTCCGTATCGTAAATAGCGCAAGAAGACCTGAGGTCCCAGTCGCGGGACTGTCCTACGCTGCCGACATTTATGAGTACTTTGTCTGCTTTTTTTAAATCAAAAATATGCCCTCTGTCTGTATGGATATCCCCTTTCTCCAGGTAAATCGCCAGGGGAATATGCGTATGACCAAAAAAACAAATAGGCGTTTTTAACAAATCAAAACTTAGTTGCGCATCAACCGCAGTTCTAATATAGTCAAAAAATTCGGGATGATTCAATGACCCATGCACAAGAGTGATACCATCCAACTCTTCAACCAGCGGCATGTTTTTTAAGAAATCTAAATATTCATTCGAGAGTTGCCGCGCCGTCCATACGACGGCATCTCGCGCATCAGCATGAAAATAGTTCACAGGAAATTTTCCTACTACAGCATAGTCATGGTTTCCTGCTACGACGGTGCAATTTAATTCACGTACTAAATCAATACACTGTGACGGTTCGGCGGCATATCCAACGATATCTCCAACACATAACATTTTGTCAACGTGTTCCCGCCGCAACTCATCAACAACAGCCGTTAATGCATCATAATTGCTATGAATATCTCCTATCACGCCATATTTCAATCGTAAGTCCTTTCAGATATTATAGATAGGCTGTTTAAGTACATTCTTTTTTATCAAAAAACTCACAAGCCAATGTCGTGACAAATGTCATATATAAAATAGCATACAATGCCAGCAATACCACGTAACCCACGCCAAACGGCTTTCCAGACCAATTTCCCATGCCCATGATACTGAAACCCTCCATATTGGGAAAGAATACATAAAAAACCGTCACATACCATGGGAAACCACCTTCATCTCCTTGAAATAGATATAGGAAAAAATGCATCAAATTCCCGATAATATAGATAAACATACAGCAACTAAGATTGGATACCAGAGGCAAATAAATAGAACCGGCAATTGCAATCGTGCACATTATGGCGACTTGCAAAAATGAAAATATCAGTTGGAAAAGGGTTGCACAGCCAACCTTTGCAAACGAGGTCGATAAGCTTGTATGATAATCCAGAGACTCCTTTACACACAAGGAAACGGTCATAAAAACACCCATTACCATAAATGCCAGGAAAACAACGCCAAGTATCCCAAAAAACTTACCTAAAAGAATGGATTTCTTGTTTACGGGTTTAGACAATAACGTCATGATGGTGCCTTTCTCTATTTCCCTGGATATGGCATTTGCCGCACACAGCGATGCTAAACAGAGGCAGCATACAGTAATGGTCGATATCCCCATTTCCCTTATCATTTTCGCCTCTCCACCAAAGGCAAACAGGGTAAAAGAAAAGGAGGAGAGGATCAGCAATATACCTCCAAAGACAATACAATAAAATATCGCCTGCCGTGTAACCTCTTTCAGAGTATTAACTGCGATAGTAAATATGCATTTATTCATCAAAAAAAACCTTGCAATTTTTAAAAAAACGAATACACTAACTCTGACCCATGAGGATGTTTCACGTGAAACGTCTTTACCACAAAAAAGCAGGCTAGATACTAGCATCCCCATCATGGAAATTCAACTGAAAACCAACCATAAAAGGAGTAATCGTCATGTCTAAAAAGGAGAAACTCAGTCGCGGCCTACAATCTCTGCTTGGCGGTGTTATAGGGATAGAGGCAGAAGCCGGACAAGACGTAATTATGAGGTTAAACCCAAAGGATATCCAGCCTAACGACTCACAGCCGCGCGACATCTTCGATGACGAGGAGATGCAAGGACTTGTGGAATCCATAAAACAACACGGCATCTTACAACCGATTATCGTAAGACCACTCACGCACGGATACATGTTAATAGCCGGCGAGCGCCGCTGGAGGGCGGCAAAACAACTTGGATTGAAAGAAATCCCCGCCATCGTTCGAGATATCGATGGACTGCATAGTCTGGAAATTGCATTAATAGAAAATATCCAGAGGGAAGACCTCAATCCCATCGAAAAGGCAAAGGGGTTCAAAGAATTGATTAATAAATTTGACCTCACCCAGGAACAGGTTGCAAAGGCCATGGGAAAAGATCGCAGTTCTGTAACCAATTATATCCGCCTGCTGGACCTGCCTCAGGAAATCCAGGACAATGTTTCACGTGGAACATTATCAATGGGACATGCACGGGCAATCCTGTCAGTCCAAGGGAAGGAATTGCAGATAAAACTTTGTGATCAGGTTATCAAAGAAGGCCTTTCTGTGAGACAGATTGAGATGATTTCGTCGATGGAAAAAAAGCAGATTAAACCCCACAAATCAACCGCTACAAAGACTTCTACGCCTCATGTCGAGGACTTGGAAGACCGCTTCAGAAGGTTTTTTGGGACAAAGGTCATGATTAGAGAAAGGAATGGACGGGGGAAAATCACAATTACCTTTCATAATAATGAAGAGTTTACCCGGATTGCAAATACACTAGGAATTCATCCTTAAATACTTTATCCGTAGTTTGTCTCCACAAATCAGTCAGGTTTTAGCTGTCGGCTGGCTAAATGGTTGTATGGCTAATAACCATTTAGCCATAGAGTATTCAAGCCGCTATAAACGCATCAGATTGACAGGGATGCCCGTATAAATTCTTTAAATAACGGATGCGGGTTGGTGGGCTTTGACTTAAATTCCGGGTGAAACTGTACACACACAAACCAGGGGTGGTCTTTAAGTTCCATGATTTCCACTAATTGTTCACCGGGTGAGTGTCCGCTAAAAACCATGCCGCTGGCTAAAAATATCTCTTTATAGGTATTATTGAATTCATACCTGTGCCGATGCCGCTCTGATGCATTTTGCCTTCCATATGCCTTGAACGCCTTTGTACCTGCCTGAAGAATGCAGGGTTGTGCCCCAAGTCTCATCGTCCCACCCTTAGAAGACACCCCACGCTGTTCTTCCAGTAAACTGATCACAGGATGGGGGGTGTTAACTTCAAATTCAGTACTATTCGCAGCCTTCAGATTGCACACATTCCTCGCAAATTCGATAGCTGCACACTGCAATCCGAGGCATATGCCAAAGAAAGGAATCTTGTTTTCCCTTGCATATTGTATCGCCTCAATCTTTCCTTCAACACCGCGCATTCCAAACCCGCCCGGCACAAGGATACCTCTTACCCCTTCGAGGCTTGCCCTGGCTCCATTTTTTTCAACATCCTCAGACTCAACCCTCCTCATTCTCACCCTTGCATTATTACCTATCCCACCATGAATGAGTGATTCATAAATTGATTCGTATGCCGATTGATGACATATGTATTTACCAACAATCGCTATCTCTGTTGCCTGCTTTGGATTTTTCAGTATCTCCAGTATTGACAACCACTTAGATATATCGTCTCCATTGGTTTTCAGCCCTAATTTCTGTATAATAAGCTTGTCCAAACCCTGATCAACCA
>DBJWYX010000013.1:0-18730 GCA_052360825.1 Candidatus Wunengus sp. YC64 | reverse complement strand
CAATGTCATAATCCTTCAGGTGTATCTTATACATTTCAAATATCGTCATGACCTCAATCTCTTTGCCATCGACGGTTTTCACCTTGAAAGAGCCATCCAAAGCAGGATCAATCTCTTTAGCTGCCAGCTTATCACCAACATCGTCTCTTGTAATTGGTTTTGGACCATTCGTCTTTGCATCCCATACTACAAAATCACCAATAATCTCTCTCTGGTCGTCGTGTAAACCTTGAATCTTGTAACTGGGTCCATGAGAAATATCTTCCAATTTGTAATCAGCAATGATATCGCTGGGTTTCAATCTCTTCAAGGTATCTGTTCTAACAAGTAATGGGAAGTCGGTAAACTTTTTTACGTAATCTGCATCATAGAGTTTCTCATCCATCAATATCTTTGTTAATCCTAGGAATAGTGCCGTATCAGTATTACACTTTATTGGTATCCAGTAATCCGCTTTTTGTGCAGATGGACTGTATTCGGGGGTAATAACGACAAGTTTTCCACCCCTTTCCATTACTTGTGTCATCCAGTGCGCCTCAGGCATTTTATTTTCGATGAGGTTTTTTCCTGTTTGAATGACCAATTTTGAAAATCTTAAATCGTTGAAATCAATATCGGAAGTTTGTAAACCGTGAGAAAATGGATGGCCTGGAGCCTGATCACCATGCCATGTGTAGTTCGACCAGTTCCTTCCACCGAGCGCCTTATCAGGACCAACACCCCTGTTATGACTGTCTACTAATGAGAGCATATTGTTAAATCTGTACATTCCATATTTACCAATAACACCTAAGAGGCCCATACCACCGCGACCCTTGAATGTCCTGGTGCCAGCACCCTTCATAGGATCAACCATCTCTTTAGGATATCCCTGTTCTATAAGTTTTTTAGCGCCTTCTTCACCGCTGTACTTCTTTGTAATATGGATAATTCCCTTTGCTGCGTATGTCCATGCCTCATCCCACGAAGTTTTTAAAAGTTCGTCTTGTCCTCTGGCCTCAAACATATATTTGGATTTATTTTCCGGTGTCAATTCTGGGAATCCGTCATCTGCCCATTGTTTCCACCCTTTTCGAATAAGTGGATATCTCAACCTATAAGGCCCATAGACTCTTCGGTGAAACGTATAGCCTTTCAGGCACATCCTCGGATTCCAGTTCCTGGTAGCCTTATTTCCATACAGGTCAGAATAATTCTGATGATCGTAGTTCTGCTCAACACGCATAACTACTTCATTTCTAACAAATGCCCTTACCCTGCAGGCATGGGTGTCGTTCGGCGAACAAGTATAGGTAAAACTCCTATCGTATCGGTACTGATCTCTGTATACACTTTCCCACGCACGATCAGGATAGGCATCCAACGGATTTCCCACTTCCACAGCAGGTTTTAGCAACCGAAATGCCATTGCCTTATTTGCAATGGTAAAGGTTGCGCCTGTCGCACCTGCCATTTGTAGGAAAGTTCTTCTAGTAAGTTTCATATTTCCTACTCCTTTCTCAATGTAAAACAATTTATATAAAAAGCTTTAACTATAATTATGATATTAACAAACAGTGATTCTTACCTTGTAAGCCTCTACACATTGTCCACATACGCCGTCCTCAGGTTCCCAACGGGGAAAATCCTTTTTGATAGCATCCACAAGGTAAGCATCTTGCTCAATATTTTCAGCCCAGTGATAAGTACGAAATTGACATAACGGACATTGAGCGCCAGGCGAGATGGCTTTTTTCTTTTTAAGAGTATGCTTTATTGGCAGCCCCTCAGAAATCTTTATTACCTCATTCACATCTTTCGCCAGTCCCAGTATCTTATCATGGGTTAAATTCTCGTCTTGCCAGAGGACATCAAAAATAGCAATCTTCACTTCATCAGGAATCTTTTTATAGAGAGATTCAAATTCTCTATATCTCCTCTCTTTATCGGATAATGTTTCTTTCCCTTTCCTGACTAATCGGCTATCGACATAAATATCCCAGAAAGTACAATATCGATCTTTGACGATACTTTCTTCCATAGGATTGCCACCGAGGCGTTCATCACGATAGCCGTATGACTCGCTGAGCATGTCAGAGGCATGCATCAATTCATGCCTGACCAATTTTCTCAGATAAGAAATTTCCTGAAAGCGATCTGGCAGCAATTTAACAACAATCCTTTTTTGGCCAGCCTCCTGGTTCATCCCTTTTGTAAGATAAGAGCCTTCATCAAAAGGATTCACTGCCTTTGCAATCACTCCCCCACATGCCTTTTGTTCAAGTTCAGGATATTCATCAAAAGCCTCTTTCATTAACTTGTGGAAACCGAGTTTTTTAAAGAAGTCCCACTCAATCTTTTTAAACTGCGAAGGTCTTTCATCCAATGGAAAATTTTCGTAAACCGGATCAATACAGGAATGATATTCGAGAGTAAACGAAAAATCCCCCTTTTCCTCCCTGGCTTTTAATTCTCCAAATATTACTTCTTCAATCAAACTTGGATCAAATTCCAGCTTCATAATCCTTCCTCATTGAAATCTTCAGAAGATGCGCAAGATAAACATTCATCGGAAGCGCCGGCTACAGCCTCTTGATTGAGATCAGACTCCTTATATATCTCTGTTGTAACATCCATTAATTTCATTTCCAATCGCAAGAACTCTTTTGTCAAAGCAGAAACAGCACAATAAAAGCCTTCAACTGCCTTTCTACCAAAGAGAACCGCGAAAAGAGGCACCCATTTCCCTATATGCTCTTTCAAGAATTTCTTTTGTGCATCCACGCATATTTGCGCCTTTTCATCCCCGTGGTTTTCCAAGGCATACGCTTGCTTGTACAATAAGTAATGCATAAACTCCATCTCAACACTAATATGGTCGCATCGTTCTTTCTCTATGTCGGAAATATCAAGACCAAATGCCTTATAAAAGCCTTGAATATCACCCAGCTCATGCACTTGTTGGAACACGTGGGCTGCACCATATTGGGTTTCGCACAATGGACAGTCTTTTGACATGGAGTGCCCTACAATACACTGATAAACCCTTTGTAAGGCTTCGATGGTTGTACCCTTAAACAACTCCTGCACTTCTTTCAAACATCTTTTTAACTCCACACCATCGTCAATTCCCTCATAACATAGCATCAAATCCTTCACGTGTTCCTGGAAATCTGGACTTTTCAGTATCGAAAGGTTTTTTTCTTCAGGATAAAGAAAGCACGCTGACAGAATCTGATACATTGCGCTCCGTGTGAGCAAATGCCCCACGCTGGATGCGGCTTGTTGATCCAAAAGACTACTGCTATCAACTCCCATAATAAACCTCAATTCTAAATTGAATTGTAATGTTTCGGGTCTCTGATATGGATAGGTTCTTCTACGCAAGTCCTTACAACTTCTTGGCCATCCTCACCGTACCCAATAATCGTATCGTTGAACATCTCAAACTTCTTCCCGTGAATTTCAGTCTCAAACACCTTTGGACCTTCCTCAATCTTATATTCAAACACAATGGTTTGCGTCATCCTGAATAACGACATAACCGCAAGCCTCTCACGAGAAGGCACCATAAATTTATCGATTGCTTCATCCACACCGGGACCGAACATCTGTCTTAAATACGACCTTGGCGCCCATCTTGGCGGAATATAATAGATGTTAGGTTCTGTTCCAAACTGAGGATAAAGCGGCAAAGCCAACTTATCATGCTTAATCAACCAGGTAATCGGATTCTTTGGATTATCATCCAAAAATCCCTGCAAACGAATTTGACCTACACAGGCCGACATACACCTGGTTTCCATTGGTCGTCCCTTTGTTAACGGATCGCGCCCTTCAATTCTGGGATAACAGGCAATGCATTTCTCGCTTACTCTCGTCAATCCCCTAAACATGGGCTTCTTATACGGACATTGCTCTACACATTTTCTGTAACCCCTGCATCTCTTCTGGTCAATAAGGACAATTCCATCTTCTTTTCTCTTGTATATAGCCTTCCTCGGACATGCCGCTAAACAACCAGGATAGGTACAATGGTTGCAAAGTCTCTGGATATAAAAGAACCAACGGCTGTGTTCGGGCAACGAAGAGTATTCATCCGGTTTATTACTTTTTGCAACGTCTTCGCCAAAATTTGGAGACCTCCATTCCTTATCTTCAGGGATGTATCCAACAGCCCACTGATTTATATTCTTCTTCGCAGCAGCTTCAAATATGGTATCGCCTTCATACACACCATAAGGAGATAATTTTTCATCTTTTTCGTTGGTATACCAGGTATTCTCACCATTATCAATCAACTTTAGCGTCTTAACATCCCAGGATTGCGGATAACCACCATACGGTTTGGTTTCCACATTGTTCCACCACATATGCTCCTGGCCCTTGTTATAAGTCCACGCACTCTTACAGGCCATGGTGCACGTCTGACAGGCAATGCACCTGTTAATGTTGAATACGGCTGCAAATTGCCGTTTGGGTCTGGATTCAAAATAGGGATACTCCATGCGTCTCCCTAAGTGCCAGTTATGTACTAACGTCATTTTTCAATCCTCCTTAAATTCTTTATCCTAAAGAGTCTACTATTGCCAAGCAACCTTTTCCAGCGTTGCAGGATGCCATTGAGTAGATATGTTTTTTTGTCCATTTCTATCTTTTTCACCGCCATTCCATACCGCCATATTAAAAAATGAATTTCCGCCCGGTACAAACTGCACATCATGTGGATCCTGTGTAATTAATGAACGATACATAATTACCGTCCACACACCATCCTCATAATGGCTACATCCATTTACATCCTGATGGTCTTGCGTAGTAAGCGTACCAAAACCCTCTGCATTTAAATCTTCCACCGTTCTACCGCGTCCTGGCTGGGAAAGCAAATTGTTGGCAGCCCGTCCACCCGATAAAACTTCCACACTTGTTATCAATTCTCTGTGATAGTAAGCGCTATAAGGGTTGAAATTAAAATCATCGTGCATATTCGGATACTGCACCTCTACATCTTCCAATTCACCTTTAACAAGCAAATCCGCCTCCCAGTCAGCCTTCCAGTGCCAGAGGTTTGTTGGTTTTTCCCTATCACCCATCCTTGGACTAAAATGTTCCGCCGGCGTTATCTCCACCGCACCTAAAGGAAACATCAAAGCCGCTGCATCCCTGAACTCCTGAACGGCAATCGACCTGGCATCCTTCGTTGGATCGCTCCATGATATCTGGAAATAAATTGTAATTCCATCATGTATCGCCTTTACTTCTGCACCGGTCACAGAACCTCCGCCATTAGGAAATGCCTTATCCTGTTTTTGGAGCGTAACTTTAACTGGATTTGCATCTTTAAAAGCACCCTTTAACGATTCCACATCCATGTGATAAGGTTTGTCCAGTGGTACGTATTTCACAGTCAATACTTCTTTAGCGGGGGTAAATTCCTCTTCGCTCGCGCCCTTTACCCCAGGAGCTGTTTCCTCAGCCGCAAACAACGTTGCGCTAAGAAAAGCTGCCCCAAGTAGGGGTAAACTATATTTCAACAACGAAAACCCTTTTTTCATAAACTCCCCTCCTTATAATTCCGTGCCTTTTACAAAAACCTATTAAAATTTCCAAGAAATATCAATCGCAAATTTCGAATACTTATAAACAAATCGGCAAATTTCGTTCCTCATTTTAAAACAACTCACAATATATAAAATATGTACCTTAGTTGTTTATTTTCACTATACTATGAAAATTAGAGATACTGAATTTTATTACGGATTTCCCGTATAACATTTCTCTATTGAAATACATAGTGCATCTCGGAAACAATCTTAATACAATCGAAAATTATAATCAGACAAATCTAATAATGTTAATTCTATCTGCAAAAAATGATTTGTCAAATTTTGTGAAATGAGGTATCGTTCATGAGCTTGCTTTTTGCCTCATCAACAATCTCGGTCGTTATCTCTTTGTAGCCCTTCTCCTGGGCATATTTTTCTATTTTTGTCCTGATCATGTTCCTAATGAATGAAGGAATGCGTTCTGTTTGTGTTTTGGCTTCTTGCGTCCAAATAACGGGATCATGTGCTTTTGCGGGAGGTTTTTCGTAAACCTCCTGAACCTTCCCGGAGAACCCTTCGAATCCGTTTTCGCTATGCAGATGGCTGTAATTATTAAGCGCAGAATCTTTTCTAGGTATTGATACTCTTTGAAATTCCGAACCAGCAGCAGCCGATCCAGGCTTGGCCTCTAGATTTCCCCCCGCAAGCAAGACATTGCACGGAGACAATCTCAGCAAATTTTCTGTCGTACTGCCAATATCTAGTCCATTTGTGTCATGAACACCCGTACGTCCTATAATTAGTAATGACGGCTGTACTTTGAAAACAAATTTGAGTATTTGATCATAAGGCTTGCCATCTAACAAGACAGAATTCATCTCAATACCGGCATCGCTTGCCATGTGATTAGCCCGGTCTAAGTGTCCCTGATAAATTTTTGCCAGCCCTTTATCGATAATCTCTTCGTGGAGTGTTTCCTGTTCATTAAATCTGAAAATTTGCCCTGCTTCCTTTGAAAGCACCTTTGCGATACTTCCAAATGCAACTCTATGATAATGAGGATCAAATACAGAAACGGAATCAAGTTTCAGATTAAACCGCTGGGTAAACGATATAGCAGACTTCACACCGGCGACAGATCGTGCACTTCCATCAACCGCAACTACCGCGCCTCCCTCGAAACAACCATTTTTTACCACCAGTATGTCCGTCTTAATTCGTCTGACAACACGCTCACAAACGCTTCCTAGCGTGCTATTATCAACAGCAGCCAATCCTTGAGCGCCTATAATCACCAGGTCGTAGTGTTCTCTCTGCACTTCCTTAATAATTTCATAATAATTCTTGCCTTCCAGCAAAAGACTTTTGTGGGGCACAGCAGCCTCACGGCACTTTTCATTAAACACATCCAGATATGACTCAGAAATCAACTTGAGTCCCTGGTTAATCAAGGAAGTATGGAGATCTCGCTGTCGCTGGAGAACGGATTCGTCTTGGTATTGCGGCGGCAAACCTTTTTCCATATCACGAAACCGTCTTTGATGCAACGATGCGTCATAGACATGGCATCCCACTAACAGGGAATTGAATTTTTTGGAGAGCTTGATTCCTAAATCAATGCAGTGATTAGAATGGCATGAATTGTCAATTGCAACGAATATCTTTTTATACATAAAGATGTTTTTGAACTGGTTATATTCTACCGCGGTAACGATTCCTTCCTGAGTTTCTTCCATTCACCAATGGCGCCGATTGCCAAAGCCAGGGTAATCACAATAACAAATAACCAACGTACCGATGATTTAAATGCACTGGACTCCTTAACTTCAACAACTGCTTCTTTTGCTGCAACTACAGGCTTTTCAGCTTCCTGCGTTGAAAGGTTGCGTATATAAGCAACCAGTTCCTTAATCCTTTTTTCTGTAAGTGTTTTTCCCCAGGGAGGGCAAAGATTAGATTTATCCACCGATTTAGACCCGTCCGTAATGGACTTTAGCAATTGGTCATCCGTCCTCTTTTTCATGTATTCCATATCAAGGAAGTTTCGAGGCTTTGGCTTCAAATCAATCGTAAAGAAGGTCCCATCTCCTTTACCTTTCGCCCCGTGACACGGTGAACAATAGTATTCAAACGTCTTTTTAGTAGACAGCAAAAACACTTGATCGCGCGGAGAAGTATCAAAGTCTTTTGCAACAGCAATACCACCGATTGAACTCAAGAAAACAAATGAGCTTAAGATTATAATTTTTTTACCAATAGAAAAATATCCCATTATTTATTTCCCTCTTTTTTCTGCACATGGTCAGCCAGGAACCCCACCAGCGACTTTAATTCATCGTCTGAAAGTCCAAAGTTTGGTTCTACCGCCTGCGGATTTGCCTGTTGTGGGTTTTTTAAATGATAGAGAATATACGCGGGCTGTAACCGGTCTCCCACTGTTTGAAGGTTAGGACCAACAACACCACCGCCCTTAGTTCCTTCCGCATGACAGGTATTACATCCCTTTTCGTAGAAAAGTTTTTCTCCTGCAGCAACAACATCTGCCGGAGGAGCGCCACCCTCAAATGGGCTAGAAAGTGGCTCTTTTGTATGAAGATTCTTTTCAATATACTCTATCGCAGCTTTTGCATCTTCTTCCGTTAAATTAAACTTGGGCATTTGCTGACTAAGCGGACGGATAATATCAGGCGCTTGCAAAAAGTCCTTCTCCCAGCTCATATGAATCTTACTGCCAGTAATTGTTAAATTGGGTGCATAGGTACCGCCTTTATTCTGTATACGATGACAACTCAAACAGCGTATTTCGTATAAAAGCTTTTCAAACCCTGCCAACCCATCGCGTTTTTTCTCTACCACAGGCATGAGTTCAGTGATTCCTTTTATATCATGACACACAAAACATCTCGCCTTTTCAACAACATCCCTGCCTTTTTCAACAAGGGCGGTATCTTTTCTGATATTATTAAATTCTTTTTCAGTTAATATTTGAACTTCAGGCTCAGCGGCTTTCGGTTCCTTTGCCTCACCCTCTTCCTCTTCTTCTTTTTCTTCTGGCACAAACTGAGTATCACGCATGACAAACTCAACAATACCTCTTAAATCACTATCCGTAAATCGGAATTGTGCCATCATGGTATCGGGAAAATGAGTTTTGGTATTGCCAAGCCAGTCATACAACCAGTTTCTGTTAATCTTTGTTGTAATTTCACCCAGATCTGGCCCTACGCCTACGTTTCCTCCAACACCTTTTATCGGATGACAGATGGTACAACGCGCACGCCCCCACACACCTTTCCCGCTGTTATAAATCTTATCCATCTTGTCGTATTCATCCTCTGACAGCTCATCCTCTTTTTTTAACAGAAAGGCGTCCCATGTAATCTGTGGTACTTCTTTTTCTTTAAGACTGCTCAAAAAAACTATAACGGCCTTAATCTCTTCAAAATCCAATCCAAGGTTTGGCATTTTGGCATTCGAAACTACCTTTTTTGGGTTGGCAATCCATCTGGAAATCCACTCCACATTAGCCTTATTGATAACGTTCGCCAACGGAGGACCGTTTTTAACTCTCTTATAAGGATCTTCAAGTTCAAATGGCAGCATAGACCATTCTTCCGGAAAACGATATTTTTTATCTAAATCTAAAAACATGGAATCGATTTTTCTTTCCTGTCCAAAGGAAACATTCATAAAAACTATCCATGGTAGACCTACAATGGCTATTAAAATCAAAATTTTTTGTAAACTAGCTAACGACCTTGACCTCATTAAAAACTCCTTAACAAGATGTTGTTTTTTACTGTCCTTCTTCTAATTTCGGTGGAAACCTGCGTAATCTTGCAACAAACCACATCTCAATACTTGCACCCATAACAATTGCGATCAATACATAAACAAAAACTGTTTTGGGCACAGGTTTTTCAAGCGATACGTAATACCACGACGACACTGATTTTTGTCCAGCGACATCGCTATTTGAACCATCCCATACCGCAAAGGCAATCGGAATGAGCTTTCCAATTTCAAATTGAATATCTCCCTTTGCATCCTCCGTCTTCAAAGTTCTCTTCATAACAACCTTCCACCGCCCATTTTGGTAAATCCCCTGCCCCGTCACATTCTGGCTCTCCGGTGGCTGTGTTACAATATTTTTAAATCCCTTTGCATTCATTTCAATCACTGCGCCAGCCTCTGTTTCAGGCGCCCCGGCAATCGAACCAAATCCTTCGTTCCAATGTGCCTTCCAACTCCACAGATTTACCGCCCCGCTTGAATCTCCCATTGCAAAATATGGTTTCTTTAACGATTCGGGAATTTTCGTTGGAAACTGCAGGGACATGGCATCTCGAAAAATTTCTTCTTGTATATTGGTTGAATCATCCCATTCAACCAAAAAAGCAATTTCATCCTTATTGTACAAAGCCCTGATCATAACAGCATCAATTGACGGCGCCCAATGTCTGGGACTTACGAGGATTTGCCCTGCCAATGGAACCTCTACCGGCGTGGCTTTACTCCAGTTCTCATCTAATGGTTCTACCGGTAATTGTTCACTCTCAGACAACTTTACCTTTACCACCACATCAGATGCCATATCCTTCGATAAACTTTTCACATAGTGAGCAACGTGCCAACGATCTTCATCAGAAAGTTTTTCCAAATAAGACCCCATCGGGGTCTCGTTAAATCCAGTTGAAATCGTACGATAAATATCTTCGGTCACATTACCACCCTTAAAATTCCATGACTTGGATAAATCTCTCGCCTTATAAGGCATATTCCATTCTGTCTGCAACGCCACCGTCAAAGGACCGTTTCCCCGGCCATCCTCGCCATGGCATTCATAACACTTCATCTCCTTAAATAGCTCCTGCCCTCTTTTTATGCTATCCGGGGTCGAGGCAACCGACCCTACCGATACAACCTTCGGGGCAGTGTCTTTCTTAAACTGTTCATTAAAGGTCTTGATATAATAAATTACCTGCCATCGTTCTGTTTCCGAAATCGTGTTCCAGAACGGCATGGCCGTACCTTCTATACCGCTGGTAATAATTCTAAAAAGGTCTTCGTCTGTAGGAACTGAACCAGCCGCAGTAGAACGGACTTTATACTCATTTCTCGTAAAGTTCCTGGGTTTCGGAAACATCGTTTTCGACGCAGGGCCGTCACCCTTGCCTTCGATTCCATGACAATACCAACACCGCTTTTCGTAAACCTTTTTTCCTTCTGCAATAGCTTCTGATGTTTCAGACAACTTTTGCGGTACCTCATGTTTATAAGTTCTAAACAAGTGTGATGTCTGCGCGGATACCTCAGAACGTTCCACAAAAACACCTGTCATTAATACGATCAATCCCAAACTAATCAAAACACTTTTAAACGCTTTTATCATAGTATTTACTTGCTCTTCTATCCGTTGCTGTTGATAAATTAATCACCTTTAACAGTTAAGAACTAAGCCTCCCTTTTACACAAGCGCTATAATTATTCAAGCTTTTCCCTTTGCCGAGGCATAACACCAGCAGTATCGTATTCACCCATTATAATCTTCCAGATTTCATCATCCTTTAAATCGTCTTTCCACGACGGCATTGCAGAATCCCATGGGGTAGACTCTGACGGGAGACCAGGCCCCCCTTCCTTGATACGCCAAAAGACATAGTTGTCTACTACCGTTGCAATCGTTCCTGGGTCCTGAAAATTAATCGGTCTCAGACGGAACGAATTTGAAAACGGTCCGTTGCCATCCGCTTTTGAACCATGACAGGGACGACAATAGGTTTGGAAGAGAATCTTTCCTTCTTCGATGCACTTCCGTTGTGTTTCAGCATCAGTTAGACGGAATGGATTCTCAAGTTTTTCAAACTCTTGCGGAAGGGTAGGATGCTGAATCCTTAATTCCACCGGTGATGCGGCGCCTGGAATAGACCAGGAATACACAAACCACCCAACAATAACAGGAAAACCAATAAACAATACCTTTTGTAACAACATTTTTATTGTCGGTCCGCTATCCGGTAATAAAAAGCCCAGAAAGTCAGCAAATTTTTGATTACTCGTGGTTGCATACACCAGACCAGCCAAAACACCCATAATCATATACCACATCATCAGGGTGCTTGGCGTGGGCATAGTATGATCTTTCGCCATTAACACCTGAAAAATCTTCGGGGAAGCATATTTAAGGAACAAAAACAAGCAGATAACTGCAGTGATTACCCATATCATTAAAAATTTACTGCGTTTTTTAGCCATTAATACACTCCTAACTATTGATTCCTTCGCAAAAACAACATCGTCATTGACCTATTTCAAACTCTGTAAAAAGGATACAATCCCGTAAAAATCCTGAACACTTAACAGTTCACCAATATTTCCCGGCATAATCGAAACATCCTGTTTTTTCATTTCCTGGATATCACTTTTAGCAATAGCCACCTCTTCGATCTCGCCACTTTCTTCTTTTAATAATATAATCTCTTCTTCGGTTTCACTCTTAATCAATCCATTATAGGGAATTCCGTCAGTAGTTATCACATACATTGTCTCATACCCTTTTACGATCTTGGCGCTCGGCTTAAGAATAGATTCAAGGAAATATTCAGGTGTTTGAATAGCGCCAATCCCCGTAAGCTCTGGACCTACCTTCTTTCCCTTGCCATTCACAACGTGACACTTTCCACAGGTAACCGGACGAGTTTCATCAAAGAACACCTTTTCACCTTCTTTTGCATCAACAACCATCGGTGGTACCCACGGTTTTACCTTTTTCTTTGATGCCTCTGGTATTTTATCCTTATACTTCATAAGCGCACCAATGTCAGGCTCTCCCCCCAGTGTTTGAAGATATGCCAAAACAGCCAGTATCTTTTCCCGGGACAACATAATGGGAGGGTCGAATACCCTCGGCATAATTTTATCATACCCTTTCACAATATATTTATCAGGCTCTACTATAGATTCTACAAGATAATCCAATCCCGAAGGCAAGCCCAACTCTTTTGCCCGCTCTTCAGCCCTACCTGACAAGCCATCCTGATCAGGACCTCTTGTAGCACTTCCGCTCGAACCTATCTTGTGGCAGGTACTGCACTGTCCGTCACCCCAAAATATCTTTTCGCCAGATTCGGGACTTACTCCTCCAGCCGACTCGCCGCCACCCGTACCAGAAAGGCCGGCCACATACATCGTGATATAGATATAGAATCCTATAACTGCAACTCCAAATGCCGTAATTTTTAGCATGCTTTTATTCATAAGTTTTCTAAGCCTTCATTTCACTATCTTGAGGTTTTAACCTGATTAAACATTCTCCCTAATTCGTCTATCTGCAATTGCACCCATTAACTTCTGCCGTAGTTTGATTCAAAATCTAGTCCTCATAGTCTGCAGAAACTTCCCCATATTCATGTTCTTTTGCTTTTTCTTTTTTGTCACCGAGACCGGCCAGCCAGAAAACAAAAGCTACCAGACCCAGGAAGAGCGCCACAATCAAACCTACTATCCGTCCCATATATGCCAAAGACGGCGTGTACGCCCATTGTGAAGTATCTTGCAAAATGCCATAAACATGCCAGTCCATTCTCAGTCCTGATCGTATGAAGCCCATCAATCCCATCAGAATGACAATAACAACACACAACAGAAGCAACGCATACTGAGACCGCACCGGCATCTTCCCCCACTCAATCCCTCCTACAAGCTTTGCCTTGCGGAACATGAAAACATCAATGATGGCGTTCATAATCAGACAACTCATTACAATTGCAACCTGCGTTACCGACAAGTATCTCAACACCAGGTTTGCCTTTTGCATAACCTCGAAACCATAATACCAGAAGTAAAGCACCGCAATGCACGCAGTAACTGCGAATAATATAGCTTGCCCTAATTTCCCTTTATTTTTAAAGGTCAAATATGCAGCTAAACATATCGCAAATGACTGGATATAAAGTGCACGCATGATTGGCTTCACAAAAATCTTTATGTTGGCATCTAATTCCACAAAATTGAGCGAAATCGCATATGAAACCAGCATCAGCAGACAAAAGATCATGGCAGAAAATATTCCAATCTTACCGGATTTCCCCTGTTCAGAAAACGGTATCATCTCCCCCTTGTTACTTCTGCGGTAGATCAGGAAGGAAAAGAACGTGGCAAGAATTATCAAATTGACCACGGCATTTTTTGCAGCCATAACGCCAAAATACTTAGAGAACGGATGATACTGCTCGCCAATCATAGCCCTTTCTTCACCACTAAGAGGCAGATTGTGAGGCGTCAACCAGACCGCAAAACACATGAATATTACGAAGATAAGGTATTTGAAAAATTTTGTGTATCGTTCAGACCCCCTAATCCTACCCATTCCAAGCCATAGATAATAATTTACACCGATAAAAAGCATGCCAATCAGGATGGCCTGAATAATAAACGTCCAGGAGAATGCGCCTCCCATCATAATATTACCCATAACAGGACTGGAGCTGTAAATTTCACGCCCAAGCCAGTATCCTGCAAATGGTAAGGGAATCAATGCCCCGACTCCGATAAAATTTCCAACATATCCCATCCAATCGTAATGTGCCCTCTCCTCTTCTGATTTTGAACCTAAGAACTTAACCGCCGCATATGCACCTACCACAAAACCACCAAAGCACACGTTTGCAATCAAACGATGGATATTTACCGGCATCCAGAGCGGATTATATATGGCATGAGACAAACTGAGCAGCTTCCCCGTTGCAGGAGCAACTCCGGCAGGACTCATCATGTATGTTGCCCATGAATTGGTAATGAACATAAGCCCCGTGCCAAACAGGTTAAGCATAACACCCAACATGATATGGAACCATTTCTTAAAGGCGGTACCCTTAAGAATTTCCCACGAATAATAATAGCCATACAAAGTGAATGCTTCGCCAAAGAACATCAATGCATAAACATACATGGTCGGCGCAAACACATTCGTCATATGGCCCATAAATTCCGGATACAGACCATACAGGCAAAATCCAAGCAATCCGCCTAACGATGCGGTCGTAGCGAACGCAGCAGACAACAACTTGGTAAATTCCTTCGCCATCTTATCATATTTGATGTCTCCGCCTTTGAATCCTACGATCTCAACAATAACTGCAAATATGGGAACACCCAGCACAAAGGCAGCAAACATGAGATGTAATTCCGATACAATCCAGACTATCACGCGGGAATCAATCCCGAAAAACGCCCGATACTGAACAGGCCCTGCCTCTTCTTCCTCAACAGCAGCAGTTGCCGTTCCGGCCTCTCCCGCAGGCTGTCCCTCCGGAGCCTGCGACGATGCTGGCGCTTGGCCAGCTTCAAATTGGGGCAACTCAACACCAGGCGCGGCAGCTTCTTTTGCCGCTTCCGCTGGCGCATCGGCAGCAAAAATATTTTGTGAAAGCGGAAGGAATGAAACAAAGGAAAGAAAAAACAATAAGACAACACTATATATACTTCTCTTCGGGAGATTCATCAATATCTTCAAATTATTCATTAGCGGTGCGCCTTTTTTAACAAGTAGGTTACACATTCCATAAAGTTACGAACACAGTTATTTCTTTGTCAAAACAAAGTCTACCACAACCTCTTCTTTTGACTTTACGGTTACATCGCCGGCCTTTTTCCCAAGCTTCTCCTGCCAGGCCTCGATCTTATAAGTGCCAGCAGGTACATTCTCAATCTTAAATTGACCATTTTCATTCGTGACGGCGAAATACGGATTTGCCTTAATTACGATAAAGGAACTCATCCATTTGTGTACATCACACGTAATCTTTGCTATCTCCGCAAGATCAAATTTCTTCGTCATTTTCCCGCCGCCCGACACACCTTCATTAAAAGCGGGGTTCTTGATAGACCAAGAGTGAAGATTGTGCATTACGTTGTCGCTATTAAGCAAATCCACACTGGATCCAACCGGAATTGCAACAACATGGGGAGTAAACAAGCATTCTTTCTGATCTAGCGTAGCAGTTACCGCCTCGATCTTCTTTCCCGCTGCGATGTCAACCAGCGAAACCACGACATTCTTAACACCTTTAGATTCGCCGTTAACCACCAACTCCTCCGACGCCTTATTTTCATGACCGCAGGTTTGCTCATCCTTATCGACCTTTAACATCTTTGCAGATGGGACATCGCCGTCAAATTTAACAGTTCCAACAATCGTTCCCCCATCTTTCACATCCACCTCACTGTAGGCAACGCCTTTCTGCTGCGCCATAGCAAAATTATTTATCCATACCCCGCTGCCAATAACACTAAATGCCAAACCACCAACAATTGTCAAGCATCTCAAACTTTTCAACATCATTACCTCCACATTCATCTTCTAAAAGTTACTATGGATTCAAAAAATCCTGTTAATATCTTTCTTTGACATACTCAAAACAAAGGCGTGCTATGATACATTATATAACAAGTTTGTCAATCACAAATTTTAGTAAAAACAAAATTGAAACCAGCGTTTTTTTTGGAAAATCTTACAATGGGATTTAGCAAGTAACAACATTCATTCCTTTTAATAAAAAAATAAAAAAATAATTTAAAAACTATGTAACTAATTAAATTTCAAATTCTTAGTTTTTCATAATCAAGCATTATGAAACATCTTCAGGGCTTTATGAGCTGCGAAAAAATTTCAGTATTGCAATGATAGTTTCAAATATAGTATTACAAAACTATTCATAAACATTAAAAACGTTGCAGTTGTAGTGCAAACTTTGGTTCGCATAGGATGTAAGAGAACTGAAGTTCGCGCTACATTGGAAAAGCTGCCAAAGGCAGCCTAATTTAATGTCCTCTTCAGGGTTTCGATGTCTTTAGGATTTGTGAGCTTACCAGGCTCGATAATCACATCGGGCTCCATCTTGAATCGTCTGACCCATGACGTTTCTGAAGGAGGTTTCCAGTATAACTTGTACAAACCGGGCGATACATTTACAAAACGATACGTACCATCATTGTCTGTGACTGTTTCGATCTCCACAGCTTCCGCCACCGGGCGATACCCTTTTGCTAAAAGTCCGCCTTTTTCTAACATTTGCAACTTTACCTGGCAACCGGAAAGAGGACTTCCGCTCCGCAATATCTTCCCCTCAACGCTTCCAAGATTTCGGTCCTGAATAACCGGTTCTTCTTTCTTAATATCTTCTTCAACCACCTTATTGACTTCCGCTTTTTCATGCGACTCTTTTAACAGGTCTTGATTCGATTCGGACGTTTCTCCGCTCTCTGTCAGAGGTTTTTCGTCTTCAATCGATTCATGAATACCCATTGACTCATCTTCGGTTTTAGTCACTAATTTATCATTTTCTTCCAGCAAGCTTTCCTTTTTCGCCTTTTTAGTCTTCAGCCTATAGTATTTTCCCGCTTCTTTCTTTTCTATTGGATCAGTCCTTATCTCATCGACTATTACTCTATTGCCGGCAGCTTCTTGTATCTCAGGTTCTAATTCCCGATCCTCAATAATCTGCGATGATTTTCCCTTTTCCTCAACCACATCAGTAGTTTTTGGTCTATTATCAATCTCCGCTGGAGCTGAAACGATCTGCTTGTCATCCGATCGAAAGGACATTTGAAGTGAAGAAATTTTGGAGGTAGGAATCAGTACATGAATAGTATCTTCGGTAATTTCCTTGATCTTACATTCCACAGTTACATTTGCAATATCCAGGGAAATCATATCGGGGTAATTCCCGGGATTTAAAAATTGCATATTCAGGGATTTTATGGACTTCTTTGATATTACTGCATTTATATATTCCCCCGTAACCCCCACGACTTTAAGATCAATATCTTTACCGACATTCCTGAGAACTACGGTATCCCCGTTCACAGCAACACAGAAGCACACAAACGCACAGAAAACAATCGCCGCAAACTTTGCCATCAATAAATATTCCTAACCAATAAAACCTAACCTGGACAAGCCAGACCCAAACAGGGACAAAGCTAAAATTTTAGACTGCAAATGGCATTAGTTTAACATCCATTAGTTTTATATCAACTAAAAAAATAAGGGGGCAATCCTGAAAAATATTCAAGATTACCCCCTTTTAATTCAAAAAAAGCACTAAACTATTTTTTTCTAATCTTCACAATAACAAAAGTCGTATAAACCTCTCCTTCACTATCTTCTACGGTAAATACCACTTTGGAATTACCCTTCTTCTGCCCGGCCGTAATAGTGAAAGTTGCCTGACCATTTGCATCCGTTGTTGCGGTCGTAGCATCAATCGTAACACGATTCTTTCCTGTTTTAACCGCCGCAGTTACTGTTGCACCCTCAGACTCACAATCATCCGATCCGCTCACCGTAACCGTTACCGTTTTGCTTTCACCGAGTTTCAAATTCAGCTTCTTCGCATTCAGCGCAATGGCCTCAGGCTCACATTCGGAGATTGTCGGCGTCGCTATGGGTGTTGCCGTTGGTGTCGTTGTTGGAGTAGCAGCAGTCGTAGTACTTTGTGCTGTAGTTGTGTAAATATAATCACCCTGATTCGTACCATCTCCATTTGCCTCATTACCGGCTGCATAAAATGTCACCACCCCCTCTCCATCAGCAGGCGCGGTCCAGTTTACATTCCAACTAGCATTTCCAGACTGGCTGCTGCCTGCGGAGGTGTGTTTTATATAATCCCCATTATTGGTTTGTGTATTACCATCGCCATCGACACTACTGAAAGTACCAACGTGGTTATTGCTTGTGTCTAACGCTGAAAGTTCAAAACCATGCTTGGCAGTGCTGGAATTACCAAAAGAAATGGATACGCTTAAAGTTTCTCCCAGGGTATAGCTGCCTGGCGCTGAGATAGAAAACGCTGCCGAACCGGAATTAAGGGCATAGTTATTATGACATCCTATATCATTACACGTTTTTAAATCATCGGCTGGCGAACCTGTGCGACCGTCGAGAGGTCCACTTGAATATGCAAATAACGTACTTACACTTATCCCCATAATCCCTATTACAAGAACAACGTAAACAGCCATTTTAAAACAATTTCTCATACCCTGTCCCTCCTAAAAAATTTGCCTGAAAGCAAAAATAAATTCTCCGTACCATAAACATGTTAACATTTTATTTCAGATCAAATCTTCAATAAACGTAAAAATCCCGGTTATAAATAGTGTCTGAACGGAAACGCATCCTTTTGTCATTTCGACTGAAAGGA